>CAMNMY010000137.1 GCA_946545105.1 uncultured Clostridia bacterium | reverse complement strand
AACGTTGATACAGGTGATTATGTAATCGTAGTAAACTGCGATAAGGTAGTTTTAACAGGTAACAAATTAGAAGATAAATATCATACACATTACACTGGTTATATCGGTGGATTAAAGAAGATTCAATACAAGACATTAATGGCAACAAAGCCAGAATATGCTGTTGAATTAGCAGTTAAGGGTATGCTTCCAAAGAATTCTTTAGGAAGACAAATGCTTAAGAAATTGCATTGCTATGCAGGTCCAGAGCACAATCATGAGGCTCAAAAGCCAGTTGAATTAAAGTTCTAATCGGAGGATATAACTTATGGTAGCTAAGAAAAAGACATCAAAGAAAGTACAATACCTAGGAACAGGTAGAAGAAAGAAAGCTATTGCTAGAGTAAGATTACTTCCAGAAGGATCTGGCAATATCACAATCAACAAGAAGTCTCTTGACGAATATTTCGGATTAGATACTCTAAAGTACATCGTTAACCAACCACTTGAATTAACAGGTAACAAGGCTAAATATGATGTAGTAATAAATGTTAAGGGTGGCGGCTTCACAGGACAAGCTGGTGCTATTAGACATGGTATCTCTAGAGCATTAGTTTTAGCAGACGCTGATACAAAAGCTGAATTAAAGAAAGCTGGTTTCTTAACAAGAGACCCAAGAGCAAAGGAAAGAAAGAAGTACGGTTTAAAGAAAGCAAGACGTGCTCCACAATTCTCAAAGAGATAATTTCCTTACGGATACGAAATCAAGAAGCAGGTTTATGGCCTGCTTCTTTTTTTGCTATTATCTTTAGATAAGATAAAGGAAAAAATAATTCCTATAAGAATAAGGGGTTGAATTTAAAAACTCATAGTGGGTAAAATATATATGTAATAATTATTAAAAATATAAATAATGTTGCACTTCTGTTGCAACGCACATATTAAGATTTATATGTAAATAATTATTTTAAGGGGGCGCATATGGATAAGAAAAGACTAGAAGTTTTACTTTTATGTATTGTTATTTTTTGCGCTGTTTTTCTTTTAGTTAGTTGTAAAAATGTCTCAGCTATACAAAGCATAGAAATTAAAGATGGTGAGGAAATAGTTGTTCCTATGGGCGAGTTTTCTTATGAAGGAAGAAGCCTTGTAATTAATTATGCAAACGGCACACAAGAGGAAGTTGCGCTAACTGAAGATATGATTCCAGAAATTGAAAGATTGAAATTCTTCAAATACGGGGAACAAGAAGTAAAGGTTGTTTATGACGGTCGTTATTCAACAACGATGAAAATCAATGTAGTAAGAAAAACCTTTGATGATATTTATGAGTTGAAAGGATATACATGTATATATGATGGCCAACCTCATAAAGTTGAATTAAATAAGGAACTTCCAGAAGGCGCTTCTGTAGAATATATTTATGGTAACGCGTTTACAAATGTAGGCGAATATGATGTGGTTTGTGTTCTAACTAAAGAAGGCGTAGAGTCAAAAACTTTGAAAACAAAGTTAGTTATTGAGCCAGCTAGTCGTGATATATCTCGCATTGAATTTGAAGATACTGAAGTTGCGTACACGGGTGAACCTATATATATTAAAGCAACAAATGTTCCAGAAGGCGTAGATGTAAGTTATGTTATTTATAACGAAGCAAGTTCTATAAAGATTAATAGTGCTATAAATGTTGGAAGATATAAATTTGTAGCGCGTTTTACTGATTCAAATGATAATTATCGCAAAATCGAAGACAAGGAAGCATATTTGACAATTGAAAAAGCTAAATATGATATGTCTAAAGTTGTTTTAAGCGATCAAGAAAAAACATATGATGGACAAACATTTACACCATCATTTGCTCCAGGTACAGTATTACCAGATGGCGTAACTGCAACATTTAAGTGCCTAGATAAAGATGGACATGAAGTTGAAAGCAACGCAAATGCAGGCACTTATACAATGGTAGCTTCATTTAAAGGTAATACCGTCAATTATTTGCCAATTGACCCAATAGAAGCGACATTAACCGTAAATAAGCGTGTTATCGCAATTGAGGACAAAATTGCCTTTGAGAGCGAATCTATTCCATTTGATAGACAAGTGCATTCGATCGAGGTCCAAGCAATTGAGGGCCAAGGTGGCATCCCATCAACAATAAACATATCTTACGAAAACAATAACCAAACATATGCTGGCGAATATGAAATTATTGCTCACTTTAGCGCAAAGAGTGAAAACGAAACGGTAGATGTTGACAGCATGACAGCATATTTAATTATTAACAAGGTTAAAGAACACGTTATGATTGAAGATCCTGATCACCCAGGACAAATGATAGATATCGATACAATATTAAATACATTATTTGAATTTGATTATGTAGATATGATGGTTGAATCTGTTCAGCTTTCTAATGTGCGTAAATTATCAATTAGGGGCTTGGATACAGAAAAGTATGAAATATATTATTGGGCATTCTATAAGCCAGATGAGACAATTCTAGGTTCTCAAGAACCTTTCGTAAAAAATACTACATATACATATGAAATAGTGTTTAGATTCGTTGACGAAGACGAAAATAATAGTGTCATATTATCTGCTGTAAGCGGAACGTATACATATACAGAGGAAACACCAGAACCATAAGGAGGAGAGTAAATGAAAAAGAGTCAATATTTTCTAATAGCTGTATTAGTTTCATTTGTTGTTAGCAACATTATTACTCTTCCTATTTTGGTTGCTAAGGATTTCTTCCATAATGCACAAGGCGCATTTACGATATTGCCATATTTGAGATGGGAAGGTTTCTTCTTATTCTTCTTTGTTGCATTGAACTGCGTTTTATTCTCACATAAATTTACTACAGGAAGAGCGCATGAAGTATTGTTTATTATGTCTTCTCTTGTAGTTATTGATATTTTATTAAGCTATTTATTATTTGCATTAGTAGAATGTGAATTCAATCTAAAAGTAGTAGATTGGCTAGGCTCATTAGATGTTATGACCATATCATGGAAATTCTATCTAATTGGGTTAAGTATGCTTGCTTTGTTATTATTTGGTTATAGCTTTATAAACAAAGATTTTATAAAAATCTTTTCAAGAGATGGAATCTTTGGTTCTGGAAAGTTGAAACAAGTAAATGATTCAAACCTTGAAAATTCAAGATGGATGAATTCATCAGAAAAGAACAAATTATTTAAAATATATAACTATAGTCAATTAAATGATGTGACAAAAGATGGTATTCCTATTGTAGCGAAACTTGATTCAAAAGGTAAGGATATGGAAGTAGGATTTAATTCTCCATGTCATGCAATCGTTATTGGTTCTACAGGTTCTGGTAAGACAACAACATTTGTTTCACCAATGATTCAATTATTAGCTGCTACAAAAGCAGAAAG
>CAMNMY010000136.1 GCA_946545105.1 uncultured Clostridia bacterium | reverse complement strand
CTTTTGGAGCAAGCGCATATCCAAGTCTCCAGCCTGTCATTGCAAATGCTTTAGAAAAGCCATTTATAACAACAGTTCTTTCTTTCATACCATCAAAAGATGCAATAGATACGTGTCCTTCGTCTGTATATGTTAATTCAGAATAAATTTCATCCGAAATTACGATTAAATCTTTTTCAATTATGAAATCAACGATTTTTGCCAAATCACCTCTTTCCATAATAGCGCCAGTTGGGTTATTTGGATATGGAAGAATAAGCACCTTAGATTTTTCACTGTAAGCAGCTTTTAAATTCTCTAAAGTTAATTTAAATTCTTCCTTTTCAGTACACTTAATAGAAACTGGAACTGCTCCAATTAAACTAACGCATGGTCTATATGAAACATATGATGGATCTGGAATTAAAACCTCATCGCCTGCATTTAATATAGCACGCAAAGCTAAATCAATTCCTTCAGACGCACCAACTGTGCATAGAATTTCATTTTTAGGATCGTATTTGATTCCATATCTTTGTACATAATATTTGCTAATTAATTCACGCAATTTTGGCATACCGAAATTGCTAGTATATTGCGTATACCCTTTTTGAATGCTCTTGATAGCTGCTTCCCTGCTTACCCATGGAGTGTCAAAATCCGGTTCGCCTACACCAAGAGATATTGCATCTGGTCTTTCAGCTACAATATCAAAAAACTTTCTTATTCCTGATGGTGGGATATCCACAGCATTCTTACTTAAATACTTTCTGTAGTCCATTATTCGTGCATCATTATCCTTTTAGTATTTTCTTGTGGTTGTAAGTCAACGCCACTTTCTTTGTATTTCTTTAAGATGAAGTGAGTAGCAGCTCCTACAACTCCATCAATAACACTTAGCTTGTCACTTACAAATAACGCAATATCTCTAATTGTTCTAGCTTCGATTGTGACCATAATATCGTAAGCTCCGCTCATTAAATAAACATCCTTAACTTCATCAAAGCTAATAATTTGTTCTGCAATTGCGTCATAACCTGATCTTGCTTGTGGAGTAACTTTTATTTCGATTAACGCATCTACGAAATCTTCTCCAGTCTTTTCTGTATTAACAATAGCAGAATACTTTACAATTATCCCTTGCGCTTCCAAAGATTTAATCGCCGCTTCAATATCTTTTTCTTCCTTGCCTAACAAAACAGCAATTTTTGAAGCTGTGTATCTTGCATCTTCTTGTAATAAGTCTAAGACTTTCTTTTCTAATTTTTCCATAATGCGCCTCCGTGCATAAAATAAATATTATTATAATGATATAACATTAATCGCAAGCGCGCAAGAAAAAAATAAATGGAGGCTTTGCCTCCATAAAAACTATTCAAATTTTATTTGATTATATGCATTCATAACAAACTCTATGACAAGCTTCTTTTTTATCTTCATTCGCGTTTTTCTAATTGCTCTTTCGACCATATCTGCGGTCAACATAGGCATATATTTAGCATATCCCGGATGGTTTTCTATAACTCGATTCACATCTGCGACCATAACGTCGTTTGCTCTTCTAGGATTTGAACTTTCGTATCCTGCAGACACTAAAGCATTGTTATTATCAAAATTTGGCGCCAAAGAAATAATCTCTCCAGTATCAGGATTTCTCAATAACCCAAAATTAAAAGTATGCCTATCAAAGTTTCTTACTAAAGCATCTAAGTATATCATATTGATATATTCAGGGATTGTATGTGGAGCCATTTGTTCTAATTTCTCTATAGCATATTCCAACTCATCATTATCGCCCAAAAAACCAGCTGCCGGATCAAAATTATACTTATTATTATCGGTGAAATCTTTAGTTTTAACACCATCTGGAGTTTTTATATATTTTGCCATATTAAAGCCAAGCTCTAATCCTAAATAATAGGTGAACAACTCAGAAAATCTTTGAAATCTATCCCCTTTTTTATACATCCACCAGTTTCCGTTTTGGAATTTCAAGCATTTTTCATAGCTTCCGATAATTGTAGCTTCTGGAGTCCTATCTAAATTGTTTTTAAACAAGATAAAATTTAAACTATCTCCACTTCCCGTATAAGCAAGATTAGAATAAGATTTTGCTTCTGGATGCATATAAAATTTTTCATCAAAGACTACATCTTTATATTTTATATCGCTATTTATTTCCTTTACCCAGTAAGTATCCGTAATAGTAACCGCATTAACTTTTAGCACAATTGATACATCATCCTTGTTTTTCAATCTCATTGCTTTTTTAAGAAAACGTGATGTTGCTCTATGAGAATCAACAGCTCTTGATTCAAGCCAAATCTCAAAATCCCCGTTTCTCTGCAAATAGATTGGCAATAAATCATAATTAACAACTTCAAGTTTGTTGTTAATATATTTAGCAATGATTTTATCTTTACTTAGAAGCAATAAATCTTTCATACACCTAAAATAGCATATTTTAATTCAAACTTCAACGCGCACATATTATTTATAAGATGAAAGTGTCCTTGCTAGCGTTTATCCTAAAACTTTTTGAGCAATTTTAACGCTTTGATTAGCATCTTTTGCATAGAAATCTGCACCTATCTTTTGTGCATAATCTGGATTTAATACAGCACCACCAACCATAACCTTGCAATCAACATTGTTTGCTTTTAATAAAGCAATTGTGTCTTCCATTGATCCAACTGTTGTCGTCATAAGAGCGCTCAAACCAACCAATTTTGCACCGCTCTTTATGGTTGCATCAACTATGTCTTGAGGTGGCACATTTTTACCTAAATCGATAACGTTATAACCGTAATTTTCAAGGACTGTTTTTACGATATTTTTGCCTATGTCGTGGATGTCTCCTTTAACTGTTGCAATGACAATTTTTCCTTTAGAATCTTGTCCAACAGGAAGCACCTTTTTAATTTCATTAAAACATAGCTTTGCACTCTCTGCAGCTGCAATTAATTGAGGCAAAAATAGAGTGCCTTTTTCGTACTCGTCACCAACGATATTTAGAGCTGGAATTAAGTACTCATTTATAACTGTGATTGGGTCATTATCTTTTAGCAATTCTTTGCATGCATCTTGCGCCTGGTTTAACCCTCTTTTTATGCAATAGAAAATGTCTTGAGTTTGCTTTTCTGTAACAACAACTTCTTCTTTGAAATTCATGTTGTTATCTACTGCATCCATGAATGCATCAAAGTACATTTCCTTTGAAAGTCTATTTTCCTTATATGCCTTAATTGCCTCCATATTTGAAGCAATATTTGGATTAATAATTGGGAAATCCAAACCATAAGCAAGAGCTGTTTTTAGGAATGCTGAATTAACAACTTGCCTATTAGGCAAACCGAATGAAATATTTGAAACACCAAGTGTAGAATTAACTGGGTATTTAGCCTTAATATCTTCTA
>CAMNMY010000135.1 GCA_946545105.1 uncultured Clostridia bacterium | reverse complement strand
AGGCTTATATTCAAGTATTGCTTTTGAAATTAAATCTTCATTTGTTTCAACTTTTGTTGCAACAGATAATGAATGAAGGCCAAATACCTTCTTTACTCTATCTACGATTTCATCCAATTCATCTTGATTAAAATCTTCTAGATAGTATCTATTTTGGCTTTTTACAAATGTATACTTGTATCCGCTAAGATGACGCTTAATATTATTTATAAGCGTATTTTCAAAATAACTCTTATTTTTTCCTTTAAGGAAAATCTCACCGATTCTTAATAAAATTACCTTTTCCATTATTTAACTAAATTCCTTTCTATACCTATTGCCTTAGTAAGCTCATCTAAAGCTAACTTAATATCGTCTATATTATCATTTACATCAAAAGATAGACGTAGCATTCCATTATGATATGCACCATCTAATCCCAATGCAAGTGGTATTCTCTTCAATCCTTTCTTTGCAGAACAAGCAGAGCCTGTACCGATTATAATATCCTTTGCTTCTAAAGTATGAACAACGCCTTCGCCTCTTACATTCTTTAGAGAAAAAGATACAATATATGGAGATGATTCTTCAAGGTTTGTATTTATAATACAATCTTCAAATGTAGATACTTTATCATAAATCATCCTTTGGATGTCTTTTGCTTTTTTGATATCTTCATCTAAATTTTTAAACTTAATATCTATTGCTTTAGAAAAAGCAGCTATTCCTGGAACGTTTTCTGTAGCAGATCTAATATTATTTTCTTGTCCACCGCCAAAAATAAATGTTTTTGGATGAACTGAATCTTTAATAAATATTGCCCCTACACCTTTTGGTCCATGAATCTTATGTGATGAGATTGTATATACATCAACATTTAAACTTTTTAAGTTTACTGGTATTTTTCCAAAAGCTTGTACACCATCTGCGTGGAATATAACTCTTGGGTTAATTTCTTTAGCTATCTTACATAAAGTCTTTATTGGGTTTATAGCGCCCGTTTCGTTACAAACATGCATAATTGAACAAAAGATTACATCTTTGCTCATTTTGGCCCTAAAATCGGCTTCATTTACACGTCCAAAGCGATCTACATCTACAAAATCTAGGTCAAATCCCATTTCTTTTAGATGACAAGCAGTATTAAATACTGCAGCGTGTTCATCGTTAGATATTAAGATTTTCCCTTTCTTTTGCTTAATTGTAGACAAAAAGGCCATATTATCTCCTTCGGATCCTGATGCTGTGAAATAAATTTCACTTGGAAGACAAGATAATCTTTTTGCAATATTTTCTCTTGCAGCCTTTACGACATTACCACCAATCATAGATTGAGAATATAAAGCAGATGGATTATAGTAATCATCACATGCATATTTTTCAAAAACATCCATGCACTCTCTATACATCTTTGTCGTAGCCGCATTATCTAAATAAATCATATTTATCCTCACATGTTAAAGCTGCATACATAGTATCATCTAGCGCTAAAACATACTTTCCTTCATTTGTAGTTACTAGATATAATGGATGAACACAAGTTTTTGTATACATCTTCTTTGCCTCATCAACGCCATTATATATTTCGATATTTTTAATATCGCTTTTATTAATTTTTACGAAAACATATGGTTTTCTATAATAAGTTTTAGAAACTGTAAGTTCTCTATTGTAGTAAGCATACTCAACCGAGTATGTCATATATATGGTAGATATTCTAACACAAAGCATTCCTAAAAACGCAAGCGCCATCCACAAAAAATTTATTGGAACAATAATTGCAGATGGAATAAAGAATATCAAAACAAAATCTAACAATAATCCTAATGCTAGAATTGTTAATCTTAAAGGATTTAGGGCTTTATTTTCATATGAATATGAATGTCTCATTGTTTTAACGTTACGATGGTTACGCCCACATCGCCCTCTCCGAATGTTCCAAGTCTATATTCTTCAACGATTTTAGACTTCTTTAGGTATTCATTTACCGCTTTTCTTAAGATTCCTGCACCTTTTCCATGCACAATTCTTACTTCTTTATATCCTTTCGCTCTTGCTGTTGGCAAATAATTCTCAAGTTCATAAATAGCTTCTAGTGAATCTTTTCCTATAATATTCAATTCATTTGTAATGTTATATGAATAATCGCCCTTAAATGATACTTGAATCTTTTCTTGCTTTTCTTCCTTTTGATTCTTAACTTCTATCTTTTGAAGATCTTTTAGTTTTGCAGTCATTATTAACTGTCCAACTTTTACTTGAGCTTCTCTTCCGTTATTTGCAACTTTTATAACCTTTCCTGTATCGTTTAAAGACTTGATATATACATCATCTCCATCTTTGATGGAGCCATCAACTTTAACATAATGCATCTTCTCGTTTGATACAGGTTGCATTCTTTCTAATTTTTTCTTTAGAACTCTAGCTTCATATAAGGCTTTCTCATCGCCTTGTCTAACCTTATCTTTCAACTCTTCAACTAAATCCTCGGCTTCATCCAAATAATCGCCTAAAACCTCTTTAGCGCTCTTTTGTAGTTTTGCTTCAAGTTTAGCCTTCTTTTCTTCTTCAATTTGAATAAGGTTGTTATAGTATTCAAGTTTCTTATCTATTTCATCCAATTCTTGCTTTGCTTTTAGTTTTAATTCTTCTGCTTCTTTTCTAGTAACTTCAGCACCACGGATGATATTGTTGAATTTATTATCTTCATCTGAAATCAAAGATTTAGCATTATTTACGATATCTTCTCTTAATCCTAATAGCTTTGCTATTTCAAGCGCATTTGATGATGCAGTTTGGCCCATAATTAAGCGATATGTTGGCTTGAATGTTACAGGCTCAAAGTCCATACCAGCAATAGTTACGTTGTCTGTAGAATATGCATATTCTTTTAATTCTTTATAGTGAGATGTAACAATGGTTTTTATATGCTTATCTTTTAAGTAAGATATAACCGCAATAGCAAGCGCTGCACCTTCAACTGGATCTGTTCCAGAACCAAGTTCGTCTAATAAAACTAGAGAGTCTTTATTTGCACTATTAACTATGTTAATAATTGTCATTAAATGAGCTGAGAATGTAGATAGATTATTCTCAATAGATTGTTGATCGCCAATATCACAAAGAATATCTTTGAATATAGAAATCTTAGTGCCAACTCTAGCTGGAACATATATACCTGTTAGAGCCATTAATGTTAAAACACCAACTAATTTCAAAGAAACCGTCTTACCACCGGTGTTAGGACCTGAAATTAAAAGCGTATTGTATTTATCTCCCAACGCTACAGATACTGGAACTACTCTATCTTTATCTATAAGTGGATGACGACCATCAATAATATCTATAAGACCGTTATCATTTATATCTGGATAAATTCCTTTAATCTTTCTTGAATATTGAGCTTTTGCGAACACTATAT
>CAMNMY010000134.1 GCA_946545105.1 uncultured Clostridia bacterium | reverse complement strand
GTAAGAAATATGCCGATTTATTACTTGCTGATTCTCAATTTGATATCAATCAATTTTACAAGATTGATGAGTATTTAGAAAAACTTCAAAATATTAGTTTAAATTAAATATATATTTGCGTGTTATAATAATGCTATGAGTTTAATTAGTGACAAGTTAAAAGACTTACCAATGGACCCTGGCGTCTATATAATGAAGTCCAAAGAAGGCCAAATTCTTTATGTTGGCAAGGCTCGTCATTTAAAAAATAGGGTATCACAATATTTTGGTAATAATTCTAATAGAACAGAAAAGGTTTTAAAGCTTGTAGCCAAAGTTTATGACTTTGATTACATCATTACTCGAAATGAAGTCGAAGCTTTAGTTCTAGAAAATAACCTAATTAAACAACATAAGCCACCTTACAATATTTTGTTGAAGGATGATAAAAATTATCCATTTATTAAGATAAATACAAAAAAGCCTTTTCCAAAAGTTGAAGTAGTTAGAAGATTGAAACCAGATGGATCAAAGTATTATGGTCCATATATGATTGGTGTTACTTCAAAAGATATCATAGATTTGATTTATTCTTCATTTACATTGAGGTCTTGCGATTTGGATATGAAGAGGATTCCAAAGTCTCATAGACCATGTTTAAACTACCATATTAAGAAGTGTTTGGCTCCATGTATGGGATATGTCAGTGAAGATGATTATATGAAGATAATCGATAGGGTTATTGACTTTTTGAACGGAAATGATAAAGAAGTAGAGCAAATTTTAAAGCAAAAAATGCAAAGCGCTTCAGACAATGAAGACTTTGAACTTGCGATGCTTTACAAAAAGAAATTGGAGACCTTAGATAAGTTAATTAGAAAGCAAGTTACTGCGCTTCCAAAGAACTTCAATTTGGATATATTCGCAATTGCAACAAATGGTATAAATACTGTTGTTGATGTCCTATTTGTTAGAGGTGGAAAGTTGCTTGGCTCAGATAAACAAATTATAAATGATTTATCTCTATCTGAAGATGTAGCTTTATCTAACTTCATAATTAGTTTCTATGACAACATCAAATACATCCCAGATGAAGTCGTTTGTGCAATAAATATTGAAGACGCAGATGTAATACAAGAATACTTGACTGAAAAGAAAGGCCAAAAAGTTAATGTTATTACGCCTCATCAAGGTGCAAGAAAGCAATTAGCAAATATAGCACAAAACAATGCAAACGATTATCTAGAGAAATCTCTATCTATAAAAGAGAGAAAAGATAATCTAACATTAGGCGGTGTAATTCAACTTCAAGAATTCTTACATTTAAAGAGATTGCCAATAAGAATGGAGTGTTATGATATTTCACACATTCAAGGTACAGACAAAGTATCTTCAATGGTTGTAACAATCAATGGAGAGGCTGCAAAGTCTCAATATAGAAAATTTAAAATAAAGACAGTTGAAGGCAACAACGATTTTGCATCATTACAAGAGACTCTTCGTAGAAGATTATCAAAATTTGACGATGAAGATGAGAGCTTTTCAGCAAGACCTGATTTACTTGTAATCGATGGCGGTAAAGGACAATTAAGCTCAGTAAAAGAGATTATGGATGAGCTTGGAGTAGATATCGAAGTAATATCGCTTGCAAAGAGAGAAGAAGAGGTATTTGTTCCAGGAAAGTCAGATCCTTATGTTCTTCCTAGAAATTCATACGCATTAAAGTTATTGCAACGTATTAGAGATGAAGCACATAGATTCGCAATTACATTCCATAGATCTCAAAGAAAGAAGAGACAGACAAAGTCTGAACTTGAAAATATTAAGGGCTTAGGACCAAAGAAAATAGAGATATTGAGAGAAGCGTTTAAGAACATCGATCAAATAAAGCAAGCGACCCTTGAAGAACTTAATATGGTAAAGGGAATAGACAAAACAACAGCAAAGAACGTTTATGATTATTATCATAATTGACTATAATAATTAAATGGAATAAGATATTAACCATGAAATACAAAGCATTATTTACAGATTTTGATGGAACATTATATTCAGATAATTTTACTGTATCTGAAAAGGACATTGCTGCAATCAATGAATATACAAAGGCTGGTGGCAAGTTCTTTATATCTACAGGAAGATTATTTGATTCAATATATCCACATCTAAAAGCTATGAATGTAGATAGCGATTTGATTATCGTATCTCAAGGCGCAGAAGTGTATGATGTTAACACCGGAAAGCCTTTCTTTAGAGATTTGATTCCAATTCCTCTTGCAAATAGAGTGTTTGATTATATTGATATTGCACTTAAAAAATATAAAGAATTTACGGCATTAATGTATATCGATAATGAAGTGTATTTTATTGATAGATTACCAGAATATAGAAAAGTATTTTGTGATATTTTAAAAATTGAGCCACATATTTTAAAAGGTTCATTACGCGAATATTTGGACAAAGTCCAAAAGAATCCATCAAAAATACTTATTATGACACCAGAGGAAAATATTGAAGATTTTATCAAGAATGGAATAGAGTATTTAAACGGTGATGCAGTATTTTGTGAATCAAGAAAATTCTTAGTTGAAATAATGCAAAGTGGAACAAATAAAGGAACAGCTGTTAAATACGTGGCAGATAAACTAGGAATTGATATGGATGATGTTATTTGTGTAGGCGATTCAGATAATGATTTATCTATGATAAAAGTAGCAGGACTTGGAGTTGCTACCGCAAATGCATTAGATAGGGTTAAAAAATATGCAGACTATATCGCACCATCATGTAATGATAGTCCAATTGCGGATATAATCTATAAGTATTGTTTGTAATCAAAATTGCTTAAAATATTATTTTATTATATAATTAATAAATAGAGCATTGAGGGAATATAGCTATGATTAATTACGAAGATCTAGAACCAGTTCAAGTAAAAATACATGACTTCTGTGAGAAGTGTAATGTTGAATTGTTATCTGGTGATGAAACGGAATATATTTCATTTACATCAGTATTAATTAATAGACCTGGTCTATTTTTAGCAGGATTTAAAGAATATTTCGGATATTTCAGAATTCAATTGATTGGTAATGCAGAGCATTATTATTTAATGTCTTTGGATGAGAATGCAAGATGCAGCATTATTGAGAGTTTGTTCTCGCAACATATTCCTTGCATTATTTATTCAAGAGGTATTCAACCAACAGAATATGAATTTGAAATGGCTGCAAAATACCACATTCCTTTAATGGGATCAAAATCAACAACAACTTATCTATCTAACATAATAAGTAACTATCTAGAAGAAATCTTGGCCCCTATGACAACAGTACATGGAACATTGATGGATGTTGCAGGTGTTGGCGTTTTAATTACAGGTGAAAGTGGTATGGGTAAATCTGAAGCTGCGTTGGAACTTGTGCAACGTG
>CAMNMY010000133.1 GCA_946545105.1 uncultured Clostridia bacterium | reverse complement strand
ATTTAAAATAAATATTAGACACTATATATAAACTGGTTTATGTGGAATAATCAAACATTAATATGTTAAAACCGCAACCTAGTGATTAAATTTGTCTAATTTTTCATATCATCCTTATCTAGCCTCTTCATTAGGGTCATCTTTTTTATTTTCAATTTTTTTTGCAATTTCTGTTGACAACACATTTTATTGAATATATAATCATTCGTGATAATAACCTACCAAAATAGTAGGCAAATAGGTGAAACGCAGAAATGAAGAAAGTAATTAGAATCGAAATGTGTATGATGGGAGAAATGTGTAGTTACCAATGGTAGCAGGATTCTTGTCGCACTAAATTAAACAAAGTAAAACAAACGGTCCTGCATGAAAGTGCAGGATTTTTTATGGAGATAGATGTATGGAATTATTATTAAGTTTTGATTGGATAGCACTTTTAGCATTAGCAGTAGTCTTCTTGCTATTTGGCTTGCTTTATTACTTATCTAATAAGATTAATTGGACATTTGTAATATTGATAAGCTTAGTGCTAGGCGTAATTGTAGGTATAGTATTTGCATCTGAAGATAACAAGTACTTAACATGGGTAGATTTAATTGGAGATATATATGTAAACATTATTACAGCCTTAGTTGCTCCAGTTATTTTGGTATCTATTATCTCAAGCTTTATTCAACTAAAAGATGGAACAAAGATGAGAAAGATTGGTATTAGATCTGTGTTTTGGTTGTTATTATCTGCTTTTGTAGCAATTGTTTTGAGCATTATATTCGGAACAGTTACAGGACTAGGAAAGAATGCCGGTGCAATATTTAGTGAAATATCTAATGTATCATCAAGCACAATTGGTGCATACCAAGGTCTAACAAAATCATTCGATAAAGTAATTCTAGATTTATTCCCAAGCAACTTTGTTGGCGATTTCGGTTCTAACAATGTTGTATCAATCATCATCACAGGTGTAGCTATAGCAATTGCGTATATTGCTGTGGCAAAAGAGAAGGGTGAAGAAAAGATTGGAGTATTCAAAAAGTTTATTGAATCTCTAAAAGAAATCCTATACAAGATTTTGAGTTTCGTAATCGATCTAACTCCATTTGCAGTATTGAGCTTAATTGCTGGGTCTGCAAGCAAGATCTTCACAAACAAAGACGCAATCATTCAATTGTTGTTATTAGTTGTAGCGATCTATGTAGTATGTGCAATTCATACATATGGATATCATGCACTTATCTTAAAGTTCGTAGCAAAGGTTAACCCAATTAAGTTCTTTAAGAAGACATCAAGAGCTCAAGCTACAGCTTTCACAACACAATCAAGTGTAGGCACGTTGCCTGTAACAATAAATGATCTAACAAGAAATGTTGGCGTCGATTCAGAAGTAGCAAACTTCACAGCACCACTAGGCGCAACAATCGGAATGCCAGGGTGCACAAGCGTATGGCCAGTTCTACTTGCAATATTCTTTGTGAATGCAACTGGAGCACAATGGGGAGTTGGTAACTATATTGTACTTGCTGTTCTAGCTCTTGTAATGTCACTAGGTAGTGCAGGAGTTCCAGGAATCGCGGTAGTATCAGCAATCGGGTTATTTGGAATATTAGATTTGCCAGTAGCTGCAGTTATCTTGTTAATGCCAATCAATACAATTTCAGACATGGTAAGAACGCTAGACAATGTAACGACAGCATCTGTATCAGCAACTGTAGTAGCAAGCCAATCAGGCTTATTAGACACACAAATATTTAATGAACAAAAGAAAGATAAAGAACAAGGAGGTATCGTAGATGGAGAAGCTATCTAAAGGTAAATTATATTTCATAATCGTTGCAGCAATTGCATTTGTAGCATTGGTTCTAGTAATTACAACTTCTGCCATCACATACAACAACGCAAA
This sequence comes from uncultured Clostridia bacterium, assembly GCA_946545105.1. The sequence continues at coordinate 1,526 of CAMNMY010000133.1, read as the reverse complement.
GCAAGCTATTGAAAATATAGGAGTAGTTGGATATAGCGAAAAGAGCAAAGAAAAGATTGATGATGCTCAATTAAAATTCGATCAATTTCAAAGCACTTTTGGCGCAACAACAACATTTAACGTAGTAAACAAAAATGTAGGTGAAGAGAATCTTCAAAAAGCAAAGGCTCAATATTCAGAAGCAGCCATTAGAGATGTAAACAGCAAAGTATTAGCTGGAGCAAGTGAAGATGAAATCAAAGCCGAAGTAAAGACCATTAGAGATACTATAGATGCATATTTTGCAAACAAGGATTATTCATTGATTTCTAATTACGCAACATTCACATCTTTAGAATCAAAATATAATGCGGGGGCAACATCTAATGATTCTGGATCACAAGGTGGAGCAGCTCAAGAACCAGAAATTTGCTAACAAAGAAAAAAATAAATTTATAAGGAGATATATAAAATGAAAACAACAAAAATTACAACATTAGTATTAGTACTAGCTATTTTAATCGTTGCAGTTAATGTGTTCGCGTTCACAGGTTGCGATAAGAAAGCCGACGACAACAACGTAGAGTTCGTAGCAACAGCAGAGCAAGAATTCTTCTACAATGATTACAATTCAAAGTCAAATGCTGATACATCTAGACAAAACGGTGTAGACACATTTGAAAACAAGGACATCGTATTCGATGCAGTTACATATGAAGAGTTAATTTATCTTTTACAACAAGAAGGTAACTACCTAATTCTTCTAGGTGGATCATGGTGCCACAATACACGTGCCGCAGCAACATATATCAACCAATTCGCTCATCAATACGGAATCACAAAGATCTACAACTTTGACTTCTTCCTAGATGGTGAAAACTCATCAACACACATCAGAGTTACAAACCCAGCAGCAGATGCTACAAAGAATGCAGGTCAAGAATACAACCACTTATATGGTGAACTAATTTCTAGATACCTAACAAACCTAACAGATTGGGTTGAATACAAAGAAGGTTCTGCAAGTTCAGTTAACTATACAAACGCAGATGGCACAGTTGTAAATGTAGCTAAGGTTCAAGTTCCATTCTTATTCTTATACAATAAGGATAACACAACAAGAAGCGCATACGATTTAGCAACAAAGAGTGTTGTATCAGCACAAGCTGAAGAAGGCAAGAAGTATCCTATCGTTACAGGTTTCGAAGAAATGGTGGATAGAGATGATCAAGGCGTTTATACAACAACATACGAAAAGAACGAAGATGGTACATTCAAGAAAGATGCTAACGGCAAGTACGTAACAAGCAAGAACTATATCACAGATGCATACAAGGCAAGACTACAAAGAGTATTTGACTACATCAAGGACAACAATGTTACATTGTCTACATATTCAGATGCTGATTATATCCGTCAAGCTTACAACGAAAAGTCAGGAAGAGAAATCTTCGCAGCTGACAAGCAAATCAATTACCAAGTATTGAACTACAGACAATTCAACTGGTTATTACAACAAGAAGGAGATTACATTATCCTATTTGCTG
>CAMNMY010000132.1 GCA_946545105.1 uncultured Clostridia bacterium | reverse complement strand
ATTCGGATGCAAGACAAGAGGTATTGAATTCTCTCTAATGCAAAGATGTGGTGCTCACTTAGCATCTAAGGTTGACGTTGATGAAGCATTTAAGTCTGGCCAAGCTGCAGTTAAGTATGCTGTAAAGGGTACAACAGATAAGATGGTTGTAATCAAGAGAGATATGAAGAATGGTAAGTATAAGGGTAAGATTGGCTGCGTAGGTCTAAAGCTTGCTGCTAATACAGAGCAAAAGATTCCTCAAGAATGGATTATCAACAATGGTACAATGCTTTCTCAAGCTTATATTGATTATGCATTACCACTAATCCAAGGCGATTGCAAAGCTCCACTTGAAGATGGTCTTCCAAGATTTGCTAGACTAAAGAAAGTTCAAGCTGGTAAATAAGATTAAATGAGCCTCCTAAATAGGGAGGCTCAAATTTACTATTATGAAGAATTCAACAAAAAAGATAATAATTTCAATATCAGTAGTTGTGGTTGTTTTAGCAACAATCATAGGTGGTTTCTTTATTTATGTAGGAGATTATTATAAAGCCGATGAAACCGCTCTAAATGCACTTAATAGCAATGAGCTTGTAAAGGTTGAATTCAATAATGATAAGGGCTATTATGCCTTTATTCCAAATGTAGAATATACATCAGCATTCATATTTATTCCAGGCGGGAAGGTTGAATGTACAGCATATGCGCCATTAATGCAAAAGATTGCTCAAGAAGGCGTATTATGCATTTTATTAAAAGTTAAATTTAATTTAGCAATATTAGATCAAAACGCTCCAAAAGGAATTAAAGAAGATTTTAAAGAAGTAGAGAAGTGGTCAATTGGAGGACACTCATTAGGTGGTGCCGTAGCTTGTCTATATGTTAATAAGCATATAGATGAATTCCAAGGGCTTGTGCTTATGGGGTCATTCCCGAGTAAAGATTTATCTGAATCAAATCTAGATTGTGTTGCCATATATGGTTCAAACGATAAAGTTATGAAGAAGCACCACTTTGAAGATAATATAAAGAATTTCCCAAAATTAACCACCGTTCATGAGATAAACGGTGGCAATCATGCTTTCTTTGGTTCTTATGGTGAACAAAAGGGAGATGGAAAAGCAACCATCTCAAATGCTACTCAGATTGAACTTGCTGCGAATTATTCTCTAATGGTTGTTGCATAGGAGCAGCGCCATCTTTATTAATTTTTCTCATTAAGAAAATCAAAGGAATAAATACCAATAAGACAACAAGACCAGCAACCAAGAAGATTTCAGGAGCAGGTACATTTGCTAGATATCCAGTATCTGGATCTACATATGTTAATCCTTGAGATTCATTTAGCGCTTGACCAATCGCAGGTCCTACGAACATAGGAATTAGAACATAGAATATCATTCTAATGCCTTGCATCTTTCCAGCGTTCTCTTGTGGAGTATAGTCTCTAATTAATGCTCCAAGTAAAGATAATAGCGAGATGTATCCGATTATCATAACAAGGCCAAATATTCCAAGGCAAACAAGGTTTGCGATATGAGATTCAAATTTGACAAAATAAATAGCTATTAATCCAGCTGAAAATACTCCAGTAAATATAAACGCCATCTTGTCTTTTCTAAACTTGTCTGATGCGCGAGTAATAAATACTACGCAAGTAGCACCTATTAAAATTACTGAGCCAAGAACTATACTATATTCAATAACAGAGAAGTGTAGATATTCTTGAAGATAGATGATTAGGTATGGCATAAAGATTTGGCAAGCAATGCTATATATCACAACAGCTATCAATACGATATAGAAAGTTGAATTTTCTTTTATAACAGATGGCTTGAATCCATAGATTAAATCTTTATAGAAAACAGTTTTAGATTTTTCAAGTGTTGGATTATCCTTTATTGTAAATAGACCAATAATACCAACAACTGCCACAATGACGCCAAGCATGATGAACATTCCATCATAGCCAATCATATTAACTAAAATACCAAAACCGCCAGCTACTATAAGTAGGGCAAATAGCGGCATGATAGATAGAACACCTTCAACCTTACCGCGGTTTGTAGAATCAGTGTTATCTGTTACCCAAGCATTGAACGCTGCATCATTTGATGTTGACCCAAATAATGTCATTATACAGTCCATTAATATAACTATAGTACAAGTAATCGAGATTGCTTTTTGCATATCAGTTATATGGAATAGAGAAGAAGTGTTCTTTGTAGAAATGAATGCAAACGAACCGATTATAATACCCCATATAATATAGCCTATGGATATAAAGTGGCGTCTATTTCCAATTTTGTCGGAAAAGATTCCTGCAAATAAAGTGACAATAGTTGCAGTAATACCGCTTAATTGAACCATTAATGTAACCGTTTGTGTGCTTTTTGCAATGGTGTTATATACAAACAAGTTGAAATACATATTTTCAACAGCCCATGCAATTTGTCCAAATAGACCAAAAACAATTAAAATTAACCAAGCTTTTCTTGTTATTTTAGTTTCTTCCATAATTCACCCCTCAAATATATTTTACTCTTTTAGAAAAAATATTAAAATATACTATGCAAACGAAAAGATTGGTGCTATAATACTATTAACCTACCAAACAAGTAGGTAATAAAAAAATGATCTGGGCAACGTGAAATTCGTGACCGGGGGTAAAGCTACTTTGAGTAGACGAGTCCCACAGCCTCAACAGCCGATTTGGTTAGATTCCAAAACCGCCAGTAAAGTCTGAGTGGGAGAGAGAAATGGAAAGAAGAAACAAACTTAGGTACATTGCGTACTTTGCTGTTTTTACAGCTTTAACTTTTGTTGCTACTATAGCAATAACAATTCCAATGGCATCAACATCAGGAGGATACATAAACTTTGGTGACACGGTAATATTTGTCGCCTCTGCTTTGCTTGGTCCAACTGGAGGTATGGTCGTTGGCGCATTAGGTTCAGTAATTGCCGATTTAATATTTGCACCTGCATATGCTTTAATCACTTTGATTGTAAAAGGATTGGAAGGATATTTAGCAGGTCTAATTATTAAATTTCTTATTAAGTTATTAAAAGAGCATAAGGCAAAATTTTATATAAGTTTCATTGTAGGGTTTATAGTTGGTGGATTAGAGATGGTCCTTGGGTATTATATCGGTGGCGGTATTTTACTAGGCATAAGCGGAGGAGATTTCTCACTTGGCTTTGCCACATCGCTTTTAGATGTACCAAGCAACTTTATCCAATTCGGAGTATCTGTTGGTGTTGGCTTTGCAATAGCTATTGGATTAATCCATGTGCCATATGTAAGAAAAATCCACGACCAAATAATCAATAAACCAAAGGATGACAAGCCTGTTTCTTGACTTTGCTTTATATTAAATATAAACTTTAAGCGTGAAGCTAAAAGATATTGTCGAATTAAATATTGAATCTATAGGAATGGACGGAGAGGGCGTTGCCAAAATTGATGGCATAGTAATCTTT
>CAMNMY010000131.1 GCA_946545105.1 uncultured Clostridia bacterium | reverse complement strand
CAAGAACGCCAGCTGATGGTCCAAGCGCAAATGAAGCAATCAAAGCAGGTAGCTCTGAAAAATCCATTTTAACGAATGATGGTATAAGCATTGGGATTGCGAAATCTAAATACATTAAACCAAATGAGATTGCTGAAAAAATTGCAACTAAAGTTAAATAACGTGTTTTTGATACTTTCATACTATTCCTTTCCTATCCAGACTATCACTGTCGGTTCTAGAGTTTCACTAGATCGGCGCCGTTTGGTGCGGCGTTTGTGGACTTTACCACCGGTGGAGACTTACACTCCGCCTCAAAGAATTTTTTGTTTCGTAATTCATTATAACAATTTGATTTGCAATGTCAAGTATAATATACTAATGACTATGGAATATATCGTTCATTCAGTAGAGGAAACACATAACATTGCAAAGCAAGTTGCCCAAAATTTAAAAGGACAAGAAATTATTCTTTTAAATGGTGATTTGGGTGCAGGAAAGACAACATTCACTAAAGGTTTAGCAAAAGCTTTAGGAATTGAGGACGTTGTTACATCTCCAACTTTTACTTTTATGAAAGAATACAATGGAAGATTAAATCTATACCACTTCGATATGTATAGAGTAGAAGAAGCAGATGAATTATATGAACTTGGCCTTAATGACTATCTAGGAATGGAAGGCGGAGTTTGTGTGATTGAATGGAATAAATTTGAAGGGATTAAAAATCCTATTATAATAGATATTGAAGTTATCGATGATAACACAAGGAAAATAACAATAAATGAAAATACTAACAATTGATGTAACATCACCAAAACTTGTAGTGGCAGCATATGATGGAAGCAAAGCTTCATATAAAATATCTGAAGAATCAGGTAAGAAGCATAATGCGCTTGTAATGCCATATATTGAAAGTGTTCTAAATGAACTAAATATGTCTATTAAGGATATAGATGTATTTTCATGTGTTATTGGTCCAGGATCATTCACAGGTATTAGAATCGGTATTGCTACAATGAAGGCATTATCTTTTGCAATGAATAAGCCTTGTGTTGCCATAAACGCTCTTGAAGAAATGGCATATGGAAAAGAGGGCAACTTCTATACAGCAATTGATGCGCTTCATGATAACTACTATTCAGCAAGATTTGAAGGTAGCTGGGAAAATATGAAAGATATAGATTGTAAATACATCGATGACATTAAGGAAGCAAAGCTTCCAATATATTTTAAGGAAGCAGAAGCTAATCCTCAAAATTTAATAGATATTACAATTGCTAAAGCAAATAAAAAAGAATTTTCAATTCTAGAGCCACTATATTTAAGAAAATCACAAGCAGAAAGAGATAGAGATGGCGATTAGTATTGTTAACGTAACAGAAGAATATATTGAAGATATTTTTAAAATCGAGCAAAGCGAAATAATTGTTCCTTGGTCAAAGAATTCTTTATCAGATTTAATCAGACAACAAAACATCATATTTAGAGTAATGCTAAAAGATGACGAAGTCATTGGCTATTATTCATTTCAAAAGATTTTTGATGAAGGGTATATAAACAACATCGCAATAAAGAAAGAATATCAATCTCAAGGATACGGCACACAATTATTTGAAGATTTAATAGAAAGAGCCCAAAAATTTGAAGTAAATGCTTTAACGCTCGAAGTTGAAGTTAAAAACGAAAAAGCCATAGGCTTATATAAAAAATTCGGATTCAAAGAAGAAGGAATTAGAAAAGATTTCTATTTAAATTCACTTGATGCATTAATAATGTGGAGAAGATAATCTCTTATTGCGTGAAGTGTGCATATTTAATATAATATTAAAGAATAAAATTTTTAGGAGCTAAATAAAATGGCAAAAATTAAAATGGTTACGCCTATCGTAGAAATGGACGGCGATGAAATGACAAGAATTATATGGAAGTGGATTAAAGACATTCTTATTCTTCCATATGTAGATTTAAAGACAATTTATTTTGATTTAGGACTTCCAAATCGTGAAGCTACAAAAGATCAAGTAACAATAGATTCAGCAAACGCTGCAAACGAATATGGCGTTGCAGTTAAGTGCGCAACAATTACACCAAATGCTCAACGTGTTCAAGAATACAACCTATCTACAATGTGGAAGAGCCCAAATGGTACAATCAGAGCTATTATGGATGGTACGGTATTTAGAGAACCAATCATGGTTAAGGGTATTGTTCCATATATTCCAACTTGGACAAAGCCAATCGTTATTGCTCGTCATGCATATGGAGATATCTACAAAGATGTAGAAGGATATGTTAAAAAGGGCGGTAAAGCAAAGCTAGTTTTGGAAGATGAAGATGGTACACGTGAAATCGAAATCTTTGATTTCAAGAAATCTGCTGGTATTGTTATGGGTATGCACAACGTTGATGCTTCTATTTCATCTTTTGCTAGAGCATGTTTCAATTATGCTTTAGATTCTAAAAAAGATTTGTGGTTCAACGCAAAAGATACAATTTCTAAGACATATGACCATAGATTCAAAGATATCTTCAATGAAATCTATGAAAATGAATATAAGGCTAAATTTGAAGCTGCAGGAATTACATACTTCTATACATTAATCGATGATGCTGTAGCAAGAATCGTAAGATCTAATGGCGGTATGATTTGGGCTTGTAAAAACTACGATGGAGATGTTATGAGCGATATGGTAGCAACAGCTTTTGGTTCACTTGCTATGATGAGCTCAGTTTTAGTATCTCCAACAGGTAAATATGAATATGAAGCTGCTCATGGAACAGTTACAAGACACTATTATAAATATCTAAAGGGTGAACAAACATCTACAAACCCAGTAGCTACAATCTATGCTTGGAGTGGTGCATTAAGAAAGAGAGGGGAATTAGATAATCTTCCTGAATTGCAAGAATTCGCTAACAAGTTAGAAAAGGCAACTATCAAAACTATCGAAGATGGTTATATGACTGGAGATTTGGCTGCTTTATATAAGGGTGAAAACGAAGTTCATAAGTTATTAACAGAGGACTTCTTAAAGAAGATAGCAGAGAATATTTAATGGGAAAGATTTTAGTTTTAGATTCCAATTCTTTAATTAACAGAGCATTTTATGCTCTCCCAAATTTTTCGAATAGAAAAGGACAATTTACTGGCGCGATATTCGGCTATATGAATATGCTTATAAAGCTAATTAGCGAATATCAACCAGATTATATTATCGCGACTTTTGATAGACATGCTCCAACATTTAGAAAGCAAATGTATCAAGAATACAAAGCTCAAAGAAAGGGAATGCCAGATGAACTAAGAGCTCAAATTGAGCCAATGAAGAAAGTTCTATCTGCTATGGGTATTCCAATTTTAGAGATGGATGGATATGAAGCCGACGATATCATTGGAACTATTGCTAAAACATATAAAGAACAAACATACATCGTAACAGGGGATAGAGACTCACTTCAATTGGTAGACGATACAACAACTGTGTTATTAA
>CAMNMY010000130.1 GCA_946545105.1 uncultured Clostridia bacterium | reverse complement strand
TACTTGCATAGAATTAGTAAGAAGGTTAACAGAGCATGAAGTTACCCCATCTACCTTTGATACCGCTTTTTCTACTCGCGCTGAACATGCAGCACAACTCATTCCAGTTACATCATATTTTTCCATTATTTCATCAATTTTAAAACTAGTGCAGATAATTCATCTACAGCGTTTTCATCTCCATTTTGTATATCTCTTAACACGCACGTATGTATGTGTCTATTTAATAAATCCTTATTAAAAGAATTAATAGCAGCATTTATAGCTTGAGATTGAATAAGTATATCTGCACAATAAGCATCATTTTCAACCATAGCCTTAATGCCTCTTACTTGGCCCTCAATTCTATTTAATCTATTTATTAATTTCTTTATTTCTTCATCACTACGCAATGTTTTTTTATCACAACATGCACAATGCTTATCACAATCCATCTCTTACCTCCATATACCCCCATAGGGTATCTTTATATTAAATCCATTTTTGCAAAAAGTCAAACTATTATTTGACAAATCTTTTATTCTAATGTAGCATATAGTTGAATGATTGCTCAACTAATACACAAAAGGAGAATTAAAAATGAGTAAATATGAATGTGATTGTGAATTAATACACGAGGATGTTGTAAAGCATGTAAAAGGAGAAATGCAAAATGATGATGCTTATTTAGATTTGGCCGATCTATTTAAGATGTTTTCAGATTCAACAAGAGTAAAGATTCTACATGCGCTTGAAAAGCATGAATTGTGCGTTTGTGATTTAGCAAATCTTCTTTCTATGACTAAATCTGCAATATCTCACCAATTACAATCTTTAAGATTATCTAATTTGGTTAAGTTTAGAAAAGAAGGTCAAGTTGTATATTACTCATTAGCAGATGATCATGTAAAAGCAATTTTGGATATTGGATTTGAGCATATTTTCGAGGAGTAGGTTATGGAAAAGAAAGTAATTAAAATTAAAGGCTTAGATTGTGCAAATTGTGCAAGAGAGCTCGAAGAAGAGTTAAATGAAAAAATTGGCGTTAAAGCGTCAGTTGATTTCATTAACCAACAAGTAAAGCTTGAGTTCAATACAAAAGATGAACTTGAAAAAGCAAAGTATGCAATATCTCATTTTGAAGAAGTGCAAATAGTAGAAGATCTTCAAAAAGTAACTTTGAAAATAGAAGGACTTGATTGTGCTAATTGTGCAAGAGAGTTAGAAGAAGAGTTAGAAAAGATTGATGGAATAAAGGCGACAGTTGATTTTATTAATCAACAAGTGAAACTTGAATACAATTCAATTATTGCGCTTGAGAAGGCAAAGTTTACAATTAATCATTTCGAAGAAGTTAAAATTGTTGAGGACAAAAAGAAACAAACAAAGTTTGAAGAACATAAAAAAGATATCATCTGTTTAATTGTATCTCTAGCTTTGCTAGTACCTGCAATTATAATTTCAAAATTATTAGATAGCACTGCATCAATGATTATTTCTTACATTATGTATGTAGCATCATATATTATTGTTGGACATGAAGTGCTTATTAATACAGTAAAGAATTTATCTAAAGGAAAAGTATTTGATGAGAACTTCTTAATGACTGTTGCATCCATTGGTGCTATAGTTTTGGGCTTTATAAATAATGGCGATGGCTTATTTGAAGGCGTAATGGTAATGTTCTTATATCAATTAGGAGAATTGCTACAATCACTAGCAGTTGGTAAGTCTAGAGAATCTATTACGAAGTTAATGGATTTAAAGAGTGAAGAAGCAATCCTTTTAAAGGATGGAGAACAAATTATTGTAAGTCCTGACCAACTAAAAGTTGGAGATAAGATACTTGTTAAGGTTGGAGAAAAGGTTCCGGTTGACGGTATCGTTAAGAATGGTTCTTCTTCATTTGATTATAAATCACTAAATGGAGAAGCTATTCCAAAAGAATTAAATATAGGCGATGAAGTATTATCTGGTGCAATCAATCTATCTCAAGCAATTGAGATCGAGGTAATAAGAGAATATAAAGATTCTACTGTTGCAAAGATTTTAGATATGGTAGAAAACTCTACAGAGAAGAAAGCAAAGTCAGAAAAGTTTATAACAAAGTTTGCTAAATATTATACGCCATCTGTTGTTATAGCAGCGCTTATAGTTGCAAGTATTGTTCCTACGATTATAGGTGCAATCAATGGGGTATTTAACTGGGGATTATATTCTACATGGATTTATAATGCATTGTGCTTCTTAGTAATCTCTTGTCCATGCGCTTTGGTCATTTCGGTTCCTTTAGCATATTTCAGCGGTATCGGAAAGAGTGCAAGATATGGCGTTCTAATTAAAGGATCAATAGCGCTTGATGAATTAGCTAATTCTACGCTTGTTGCATTTGATAAAACAGGTACATTAACATATGGAGAATTCAAGGTTCAAAAGTCTTCAAACGATGAAGCATTAAAGATTGCAAAAGCACTTGAAGAGTTCTCGTCACACCCAATTGCAAAGGCATTTAATGGCATAAAGAGCGAATATGTTGCAAAGGATGTAAAAGAGATTTCAGGTAAAGGTCTTGAAGGAATAATTGACAAGAGCAATGTATTATGCGGAAATGCTGCACTATTAAAAGAAAAGGGTATTGCATTTGAAGAGATCGATTCTATTGCGACAATTCTATATGTAGCAAAAGATAATAACTTCGTTGGTGTGATAGAAATTGATGACGTAATTAAAGAGGGCGCTAAAGAAGCAATTGAAGCTTTAAGAAAAGAAGGCGTTAACCACATTACAATGTTATCTGGAGATAACAAAAAGCGTGCAAAGGCTATTGCTGAAGAATTGGCCTTAGATGGTTTCGAAGGAGCTTTGCTCCCAGATCAAAAGCTTGAAAAAGCAAATGCATTAAAGAAAAAGGGCGGACTTATATATGTTGGAGATGGCATAAACGATGCTCCGGTTATGGTAAGTGCAAACTGTGCAATCTCTATGGGCTCAATAGGTTCTGATGCAGCAATCGAAGCAAGCGATATAGTGCTAATTTCAGATGAGTTATCTTTAATAGCTAAGGCAAAGAACATTGCAAAGAAGACAAGAAGAATCGTAATAGAAAACATTGCTGGTTCTTTGGTAGTAAAATTTGGGATTATGGTTTTAGATTTAATATGGGGACTTATAGTCCCAGGCGGAGTATTCCCATTAATAGTTTCAGTTGTTGCCGACGTAGGCGTAATGCTACTTGCAGTATTAAACTCAATGAGAATAATGTTTAAAAAATAGGGTTAATTCTCGTGATGTACAAACGAGTTGCTTGAATACTATTTAGGCAACTCGTTTTTTTATTACTCGCATTAATTATACATAAAGTCCCAAAAATGTCCCTTTTGAATTTTAAAATTAAAAAATCTATTGCTTTTAGCTATTAAATAATAAATAATGATAATGGTCATAGGGAAATAAACAATAGAGAGGCACTATCATGCAAGAAAACAAAATAATTGTCCCAGAACTTAATGAAGAGACAATCAAATCAAAGATCTACGAAATACGTGGACAAAAAGTAATGCTAGATTTTGAACTAGCAGAAAT
>CAMNMY010000129.1 GCA_946545105.1 uncultured Clostridia bacterium | reverse complement strand
ATGGCGGTAAGATTGTTATTTCTGGTCCAAATGATTGGATGATGAAGATGGAATATACAAAGCTTGATGTTATGGAACCAGAATTCTCTGCAACTAACAAAGTATTTATGGGTAAGCCAAAGACTAAGACATATACTTGCAAATATTCTTATTTTGAAATTATTGAAAAACTTATTAAGAATAGAGGTATGCAACATCCAGATGTTATTAGAAATTTATCTAATGTAATTTTGGGCAACGAAAAGAAGTTGATTGGTACATATGAAGAAGGATTAAATGGTTTAACATTCTCAAATGCTATCCACCTATCTTCTTGGTTAGGTAAGGAAGTTACATTGCCAATCGATGAGGATTTATTTATTAAAGAATTAGAAAAGAGAAAAGAAGAAGAGAAGAAATCTTCTAAGAAATAAAGGATTATTTTATGAGTGTAAGTTACAAAGATGGAAAGATTATTGTAGATGAGGCTTATCACAAAGACGTTTGCTATGATGTTGCAAACAATTTAATCACAGCTCAATTTAACGGAAAAGGCTGCATACCAAAATATGCTGTTATGAACAAGTTTTCTGTATTTTCAGCTTTTTATAATTTGATAAGCGTTAACGGCGTTGCGTTTGATTGGAATGCACAAAAGCACGTAGAGATGGTAGGTAAGAAACAAGTTGTTACATTTTCTACAAAAGACTTTGATATGGAAGTATTGCAATTTTTAGATCAAAAGAATAATTGTATATATGTTCAAAACAAAGTTACTGCAAAGATTGATATGGACTTTAGAGTTGTAAATAATTTTGGTATCAACTATGGTTCATATGTTGAGCAACTACTTGCAAATAGATTATCTGCAAAGACTATTGCAACATTGCTTGCTGGATTTGTTAAATCTAAGAAGAATGGTTTAACAATAAATGAGGATGGAACAGGTTATATTAGAGGCGATGTTCTTGGTGATTTCTATTTAGATATTGCTATTTCTACTGAGCCAATTGCTCTTGAATCTGAAAGAGGATTTGTTAATCAATTTGGTTATGGCTCTAAAATCGCTAAAGGAGAAACAAAAACATATAGATATGTAATATCTGCCGGAACAAGAACAGATTTTACTTATTGCGATGTAAATGCGGCTCTAAAGAACTTTGATGCAGCTATTAAAGATACTGATGCATATATTAATGCTTTAGAGTGCCCAGTGGAATTAAAGGACGATTTCTTAAAGTCTTATTATAAGTCTTTGTTAAATACATCTTTGTCTAACTATAAAGAACTAGGAAAGTTCAAGGGCTTCTTAGCAGGTATTGTATATCAATTCCCAGCAAGAACATATTATAGAGATGCGTATTGGACAGTTCTAAGTGTATTGCCAGTAAGACCAGATTTAGTAAGAAATGAAATCATTACACTTGCAAATGGTATTAATGCAAAGGGCGAATGTCCTTCTGCTGTTAAGTTTAACTTCAAGAATTATTGGGGCAATCACTATGATTCACCATCATTTTTTGTAATGATGCTATATGACTATATTGCACATACAAACGATAAATCAATATTAAGCGAAGCAGTTTCTGCTGGTACGGTATTGGATAGTGCAAGATTGGTATTAGATAGACTTTATCAAGAAGTTGAAGAATCTACAGGCCTATTAATTAAAGGTGGCGCATATAATAGAAGAGACTGGTGTGATAACGTATTTAGATCTACATATTGCACATACGATGAAGTGTTGTATGCTAGAGCTCTATATTGTATGAGCGAAATCTATGCTTTATCTGATGCCGAATTATCTAAGAAATATTTGGATATGTATAACAAGGTAACAAAGAGCATTAATGATTTGTTATGGGATGAAGAAAAGGGCTGGTATATCAACTATAAGTCTGAAAACTTCACAGAAGATAACTTATCTATCGATACTGTTGTTGCGGCATTGTTTGGTATCGCTCCAAAAGATAGAGCAGAGAGAATGCTTCAAAATATGGAGAAATGGTTAGAGAGTAAGAATAATAAAGAACAAGTTGCTGGCGACTTTGGAACATTGGCTGTATATCCATTCTATAAGAATATACAAGATATCGTTCAAAAGTCATCACTTCCATATTATTATCATAATGGTGGTGATTGGCCATACTTGTCATCTATTTATGCTTATGCTAAATTAATGTATGGCATGGATTATATGTATCCATTAACAAGATGGTTTACTTATAATATTGAAAAGGGCAATTATACTCCTATTGAGTTCTTTAGCCCATTGCAAAAAGATGGATCATTACTACAAGCTTGGTCTTCAACAGGTGCGTTTGTTTTGAGCTATCCAAAAGGTGATTTCTTTAAGAAAAAAATTGATAAATAAAACTGGAGGGTTTAATTGTGAGTGACGAAGCTACTATGAACAACGACGTTGTCGTTGATGCTGAACAAGTAGCAGAAAATCCAGGTAATAATGCTAATGGCCTATCTGAGCAAGAACAAGCTTTATTAGGCAAAAAGTATTTAAAACCTAGAGATTACTGGCTATTCAGTTTAGCAAGATTTGCATCAAGCGCCGTTACTGGTTTGGTACAAGGTTATTTGCTTTATTTCTACACATCTTGCGTAGGAATCAATGCAGGTGCGGTTGGTTTGATGTTCTTAATCACGAAAATCTTCGATGGATTAAATGACCCAATCATGGGCGCTATCGTAGATAAAACTAGAACAAGATGGGGTAAGATGAGACCATATTTGTTCTTTGGAGCTATTCCTTGGGGAATTATAACTATAGCAATGTTCTTGCCACAAGTTTATGCTGGTATGAACATGTCTGGAAAGATTATATATATGTATGTAACATATATAGCATATGGATTGTTGGGTACAATCATTGGCGTTCCATTAGATGGTATTCCAGCTGTTGCATCACCAAATACAGACGAAAGAGCTAAGATTATTTCTATTTCACGTATTTTAGGAAGTATTGGCGAACAATCTGCTTTAGTTCTTCTAACAGCATTCTTATTATTTACACATGATGATTATTCAAGCTCATATATGTGGATGGGTATTGTAATTGGTTTATTAGGCCCAGTATTTATGCTATTAGGTGCTATGACAATTAAAGAAAGATTGGAACCAACAAAGGAAACACCAAGCGTTTGGGAAGGATTTAAATATTTATTTAAGAATAAACAATTTATGTTGTTGATTCTATCTAACTTATTAACATTCTTCAGAAACTTAGTTTCAGCTATGATTCTATACGTAGTATCATACGTAATCGGTAAGGGATCTTTACAAATTGTATTCTCAATTCCTGGTGCTGTTGCATCAATGCTCGGAATGATGATAGCGCCAAAAATGCGTAAGATGATGGATTCAAAGAAACTATTTATTGTAGCTACAATTTGGCACTCAGTTGCACTTGCAGTAATCTTCTTTATTGCGCTTGCTGTTGGTGTAGATAATTTGAGAGAAACATGGGGCTGGGTATTACTTGCAGGATTGATGTTTATCGCAATGATTCCAGTTGGTATCCTAAACGTTATTCCTCACTTAATGGCTACAGATACATTGGATTACTGGGAAGATAAGACAGGTG
>CAMNMY010000128.1 GCA_946545105.1 uncultured Clostridia bacterium | reverse complement strand
CTTTTAAGGCCATAACGTCGTTTACACCATCGCCTGTCATACCAACTGTATATCCCTTAGATTTTAGAGCTTGTACAAGTTGTTTCTTTTGCTTTGGAGTTACACGGCCAAAGATTGTATATTTATCACAAGCATCATATACTTTTTCTTCTGTATCTAATTCTGTCGCATCGATATATTTATCTGCGCCAGTTAATCCTGCTCTTTCAGCTACTTTAGAAACTGTTACTGGGTTATCACCTGAAATAACCTTTAGAGTAACACCTTGTTCTGCAAAATATTCAAATGTAACTTTAGCATTTTCACGAATCTTATCACTCAAAACTACTAAAGCTACAAGAATCATTCTATCTGGATCCATTGTTTCAGTTAGAGTTTCTTTTGTTGTAACTAATGCTAAAACTCTGTAGCCTTCTTTTGCATATGCTTCGCAATCTTCCTTAACTTCTTTGAATCTATGCTTTAAAACGAATTCTGGAGCACCTACAATAAATGTTCCATTTATGCCGAAGTTAACAGCTGACCACTTTCTTGCTGAAGAGAATGGAACCGTCTTTATAACTTCAAATTCGTTCTTTTGTTTATAATGCTTTTCAAATGCTTCAAATGTTGCGTTGTTTGGACCTAAGGCTTTTACCATATTTCCTAAGATATCTTCAACATTGCCATATTTTTCTGAGAACATTTGCTCTTTTTCGACTTGCATAGAACCTTCTGTTATTGTTCCTGTTTTATCCAAGCACAATACATCTACTCTAGCTAGTGTTTCAATTGAATACAAATCTTGAACCAAAGTTTTTTTCTTAGCTAACTTATAAACACCGGCAGCTAGAGCTACAGATGTTAATACCATCAAGCCTTCTGGAATCATACCAATGATAGAACTTACTGTCTTTGTAACTGTTTCTGATAAAACACCATCTGCAAGTTTAAAGTTATTTAAGAATAACAATATACCAATTGGGAAAATCAAAATTGTAACGATTCTAATAATCCAGTTAATTGATTGCATCAACTTACTCTTTGTCTTTTTAAACTTCTTAGCTTCAGCTAATAGCTTTGCAGAATAAGAATTTTCACCAACTGCTGTTACTCTACATGTAACTTCGCCGGCTTGAATTGTTGAACCTGAATATAATGCATCCCCATTTGTTTTATGGATATCATCTGATTCACCTGTTAATAAAGATTCGTTTGCATCACATTGTCCGCCAACAACAACGCAGTCTACAGGGACTTGTGCGCCTTGTTTTAAAACGATGATATCATCTAAAACAATTCTATCTGCAGGAATTGGGAATCTAGATGTAACACTATTTTTATTTCTAATGACATCAACTGTAGGAGCTGTCGCAATTGACATCTTCTCTAATGTCTTTTTAGATCTAATTTCTTGGAAAATACCAATAATCATATTTGCTATAACGATAGCTAAGAACAACGCATTTTTTAATTGACCAAATACTAATACGGCACAACCTAAGAAGAAGTTGATGATATTGAATAGTGTCAATACGTTTGATCTAAAGATTGAGAAATATGATTTTGTTACTATGCTCTTTTGTACATTTATATGCCCTTTGTCGATTCTTTCTTGAAGTTGCGCTTCAGTCAAACCAACATTTGGATCTGTATCTACTCTATTTAATGGCGATCTTAAATATTCTTTGCTTAATTTTTTCTTTTTTTCTGGTTTTGGAGCTTCTTCTTCCTCTTTTGGCGTAGAAATAACTTCACTATCTAGAGGAATATCATTTTGTTTAATCTCAACATTTCCTTGAGGAATTATAGCAGTTTGAACTTCTTTAGCTTCTTCCTTAGATTCCTCTTGATTATGTTGTGTGTATTTTAAATCCATAGATTCTTGAACTGGATTTTCTAATTGCACATTAATTGTTTCTTCTGCCTTAACCTCAGCAACTTTAGTATCTTTTGCTTTTGACTTAGTTTGCTTTGGCGCCTTCTTCTCAGCTTTTGGCTTTTGAGGCTTTGCCTCAACTGCTACTTCTACCTTTGGCGCTTCAACCTTTTTTGGCTCAACCTTTGGTTCAGCTTTCTTTTGAGGTTTTACAACAACATCTTTTGCTTTTGTCTTTGCTGGATCATTTATTTTTGCTGTTGTTGCTTTTGGCTTAATGTCTACTGTCTTTTGATCTTTTGTGTTTTTCGCCATCTTTTGCTCCTATTTTCAACGCGTATTATATTAACACACGCGCAAATGAAAGTCAAAATATCTTTTTAGATAAATAACCTTACATTAGTTTGTCTATTGCTTCTAAATATCCATCAAAGCCCTTGCCTTTTATTTGTTCAATACAAGCTGGGGCTATTACTGAATTTTGTCTAAACGCTTCTCGCTTAGATATATCTGAAATGTGAACTTCAATCGTTTTTATGTTCACTCCCTTTATTGCATCATGAATTGCATATGAATAATGCGTAAACGCACCAGGGTTTATTATTATTCCATCAAACTTTTTGTAGTAGCATTCTTGAATGCAATCTACAATATCTCCTTCGTGGTTAGATTGGAAAAAGAAAACCTCAACACCCTTTTCTTTTGCATATTTTCCAATGTACTGAATTAAATCCTCATATGTTTGAGATCCATAAATCTCTGGCTCTCTAACTCCTAACATATTTAGATTAACTCCATTTATAACCATTATTTTGCTCATCCCAAAACCTCCACGAGTTTTTTCGTATCTAAATCTAATTCCCCATAAGGAACAGAAATATCGCATATCTTCAAATAAATTGGATAACGCTCGTTATAGATTTGTATCAAATCCTCTTTTGCATTAATTGTTGGGTTCAAAGAAATATCTATCGTAGATAGAATTCTATCTAATGATCTATCTCTAAGCACAATTATTCCCGACAACTTCATTGTCAAAACGTTATATTCATTCAAAATAGCACCACTTCCTAGGGCTACTATCTTATTCTTTTGGAAGGCAATCTTTTGTATCGCCTTTGTCTCCCATTTTCTAAATACTTCTTCCCCTTCATCTAAAAGCTCTTTCATGCTCTTTTTAGCAAGCTTTTCTATATATTCGTCTAAGTCTATAAAATCTCTCTTTAGTGCCTTTGCAAGCGATTTGCCAAGTTCTGTCTTTCCGCAGCCCATCATACCTGTAATGTAAACATTACCTTGAGCTTTCTTTTGCTCAAGTATGGTGATTTCTTTATATACTCTTGAAATCATATAATCCATCTTTATTCCTTGCCAGTACGCTTGAGACGTTATGCCTTGAGATACAAGCATATAAATACCAGGGATACACTTCTTGCCTGCTTTAACACCAAGTTGCATCAACTTTGTGAAAATTGGATTATATACTAAATCAATGATGTACTCGTAATTTTCAATTATAGATTTATCTACGATGCATTTATCTACATTTGGATACATTCCAACTGGCGTTGTATTAATTAACACATCCCCTGAAATAAAAGGCAACTCGTCGTAATTAATCATCTTTACGCCATCGATAACATCTTTGTCTTTTTCTCTGGCAACGACATAAATTTCTCTTGCTTTATCTTTAAGATAATAACAAGCACTTCTAGCCGTACCACCAGAGCCCATT
>CAMNMY010000127.1 GCA_946545105.1 uncultured Clostridia bacterium | reverse complement strand
AAGATGAGCCAGTGGATGCAGTAGCAGAAAAAGATACAGAAAAGAAAAAGAAAACAAAATCTAAGAAATAATGGCAAAAATAGTTGGGATTGATGATAACTCAATTTTACTTGAATTGGGCGTAGAGATAGGCGATGAAATACTAGGCTTTAACGGAGAGCCTATTGAGGATATTATTGACTACGACTATTATGATGGCCAAAATTCATTCACAATAAACATGCGCTCAAAACAAGGCGATATTGTGGATTTGGAAATTGAAAAACTTGATACTGAAACAATGGGAGTAACACTTGATGATTCGGTGTATCTAACTCCAATTCGTTGTAAGAATAAATGTGCATTCTGCTTTGTGGATCAATTGCCAAAAGGACTAAGAGAAACTCTATATGTTAAAGATGACGATTATAGAATGAGCTTTGTCTGCGGTAACTTTGTTACTTTAACAAATGTCTACGAAAAAGAATTAAATAGAATAGTGAAATATCATTTATCACCACTATATATTTCGGTTCATGCACTAAGCGACGACATTGTTGTTAAGCTAATTAAGAATCCAGAAGCTAAAAAGACAATGTCAAAAATTGAATTCTTAGCAAAAAATGGAATCTCAATGCATACTCAAATTGTTATGTGCAAAGGATATAACGATGGTGAAGAATTACAAAGAACTATGGAAAAACTATTTACCTTTTATCCAAAAGTAAAGACATTGGCCATTGTTCCTGTTGGATTGACAGAATATAGAGATGATGTTCAATCTCTTGCACAAATAGATAAAGAAACAGCTAGAAAGACTATAGAGCAAGTAAATGCGTTCAACAAAAAGAACAAAGTTAATTTTGCACTATGTTCAGATGAGTTCTATATAAAAGCGGATATGGATTTGCCAGATGCATCATTCTATGGAGATTTTCCACAAATTGAAAATGGGGTTGGCCTTTGTAGAGTGTTTATGGATGGCATAGTTGAAGCTGTAACCAAGCATAGCTTGGATGATAAAGAAATTGAGATAGGATTGATTACTGGGCAATCTTTCAAAGCATATCTAAAGAAAGCATGTGATATTATGAATAAAAAATTCCCAAATGTGAAATTCAAAATTTATGATATCATCAATAACTTCTTTGGAAAGACTATAACAGTTGCCGGATTAATTACTGGAAAAGATATTGTAGCTCAAGTAAAAAATCCGCCAAAGAATATAATTATTCCATCTACAATGCTTCGTGAATTTACAGATACTATGCTTGATGGAATGACAGTAAAAGAATTAGAAGAAAAACTAGGCTCAAAGATCTGGGTAAATTCAGGTGCTGAAGACCTTGTGAGAATAGTAGGAGAAATAAAGTGAAAAAAATACCTTTAATAGCCATAGTTGGAAGACCAAATGTTGGAAAGTCTACGCTTTTCAATAAAATTGTTGGAAAGAGAGTTTCTATTGTTGAAGACTATGAAGGCGTAACTAGAGATAGAGTTTATTGCGATGCAGAATGGTGTGGAAAAGCATTCACACTTATTGATACTGGCGGTTTAGATATTAAGAGCGACGACATAATGTGGTCTCATATTAGAGCTCAAGCAGAATTGGCGGTTGATTTAGCTGATGCCATTATATTTGTAGTTGATGGTAAGGCAGGTATTACATCAAACGATAGAGAAGTAGCAAACTTTTTAAGAAAATCTAAAAAGCCTATTGTTATAGCTGCAAACAAAATAGATAATAACGAACTAGATGGAATCTATGATTTCTATGAGTTGGGAATTGGGGATGTAATTCCAACCTCAGCAGAACACGGCGTTGGTGTTGGAGATTTGTTGGATGATGTTCTATCTAAATTTGATTATAGCGAAATTGAAGTAGATACTGATGTTTTGAAGATTGCCATCGTTGGTAAACCAAATGCAGGAAAATCTTCTTTAACAAATAAAATACTTGGAACAGATAGAGTTATCGTTTCAGATATCGCAGGAACAACGCGTGATGCAATAGATACTCCTTTTGAATTTGAAGGAAGAAAGTGCAAAATTATTGATACTGCAGGTATTAGAAAGAAGGCATCTGTTGAAGAGGGAATTGAACAATATTCTGTTTTAAGATCTTTGGCTGCAATTAGAGAAGCTGATGTTGTTTTGGTAGTTGTAGATTCTTTTGATGGATTTACAGAACAAGACACAAAGATTTGCGGATATGTTCACGAACAAGCAAAGCCATCTGTTGTAGTAATGAACAAATGGGATATGATTGAAAAAGACACATTTACAGTAGATAAATTCAATGCATATTTAAAGCAAGAATTAAATTTTATGGATTACTTTGTACCAGTATATATTTCAGCAAAGACTGGACAACGTGTAGATAAAGTATTAAAAACTGCTTTTGAAGTATATGAAGAAGCATCAAAGAGAGTGCAAACTGGTATTTTAAACGATGTTATTGCTGATGCTGTTGTAGCGGTTGAACCACCATCAACTCATGGCAGAAGATTGAGAATCTACTACGCAACACAAGCACAAACAAATCCACCAGTATTCATTTTATTTGTAAACGATGAAACATTGATGCATTTTAGTTATATGAGATACCTTGAAAATACTTTGCGTAAGGCATTTGTGTTTAAAGGCACACCAATAAAGATAGTAACTCGTTCTAGAAAAGAGGACGAAAAAGATTAATATAGATGTTGGAGATGGAGTATGAATTATTTAGAACTTAGTAAAGAAAAATTGGAACAACTATTAGACGAATCAAATGACGAATTCAAAGCCATTAGAGCCAAAGGATATAAAGTAGATATATCTCGTGGTAAACCATGTTCAGAACAATTGGATGTTGGTATGGAGATGTATAACTTTGGGGACGCTTTAAAGCGTATGCCAAAGAATTATAGAAACTATGGTATGCTAGATGGTATTCCTGAAATGAAGCAATTATTCGGCGAAATTTTGGGCTTAAATGCAGATGAGATTATAGTTTGCGGAAATAGTTCTTTAAATTTAATGTATGATACAGTTCAAAGAAATTTGCAATTTGGCGTTATGGGTTCTACACCTTGGAATCAAATTAAAGCAAAGTTTATTTGCCCAGTTCCAGGTTATGATAGACACTTTGCAATTTGCGAACACTTTGGTATTGAAATGATTTCTGTTCCAATGGATGAAAATGGCCCAGTAATGGACGTCGTTGAAAAGCTTGTAGCTTTAGATGACACAATCAAGGGCATTTGGTGTGTTCCTAAGTATTCAAACCCATCTGGTATTACATATTCAAGTGAAGTTGTAGATAGACTTGCTAAGATGAACACAAAGGCAAAAGATTTCAGAATCTTCTGGGATAATGCATATGTCGTTCATGATTTAATGGATGAAACTGATCATTTGGATAATATCATGGAAGTTGCTAGAAAATATGGCAATGAGGATAGAATTTATGAATTCACATCAACATCTAAGATTACTTTAGCAGGTGGTGGTGTATCTTGTATTGGTTGTTCAGAAGCAAACAAGAAAGACATCTTATCTCATTTAACATATCAATGCATAAGCTATGATAAAGTTTCTCAATACATTCACTATATCTATATGAAGAGCATAGACAATCTTAAGAAGATTATGGAAAAGCATAA
>CAMNMY010000126.1 GCA_946545105.1 uncultured Clostridia bacterium | reverse complement strand
CTTTAACTTCCTCTACAACAGGTTCCTCTTGTTCAACTTCTTGCTCCTCAACTTGTTGTTCTTCTATAGGAGTATCCTCTGTAGGTTGTTCTTCTACAACTGGTTCTTCAGTAGTTTCTTCAACGTTAGGTTGTGCTTCAGCCTCTTCTTGGGCATTCTTTTCAGCCTCCAATCTTTCTTGTTCTTGACGTTCAGCTTCTAAGCGAGCCTCTTCTTCGGCTTTGGCCTTTGCTTCTTCCTCTTCGCGAGCTTTACGTTCTTCTTCCTCTTTTGCAAGTCTTTCTGCTTCAAGTCTAGCTTCTTCTTCAGCTTTAGCTTTTGCCTCAGCCTCTTCTTGTGCTTTTCTTTCTTCTTCAGCTTGTGCTTGACGCTCTTCATCTGTGATATCTTTTTGAGCTAATTCTTCCTCTAAAGAAGGCATGAACAATTCAGGGCTAGGTAATCTAGACACCGTAATAAATCTTGGAAGAGTAGTGTTTGTGTTCTTGGTGATAATGTTTAGCTTATTTTGAGTATCCCTAAATGCCTCAAATAAAAAATCGCTGTTGATCTCTTCTTGTAATTGTTCCTCAAATTGTTTTGCCATAAATACCCCTGTTAGCGTCCTAACTAAAATTATTTTATCATAAAATAAAATTCTTGTTAAGATACGAAAAAGTAAGAACTATGTAATAATATGAAAGATTATTGACATATTCTCTTATATTTTAGAAAATATAATGGGTCGAGTAGAGAATAACTAAACTAATGTTACATTTTCTTATACTCAATAGTTGAGGATTATATGATTGATAGCGATTACTATGTAGACAATACGGACGAAATGTTTGGTGCTTCATCAACAGGAACAGTAGGACAAGGATTTAAAACGCTTTTAAAGCATTTTATTACATCTTTTTTGTTATTTTTATCTATTGCGGTTTTATTTTTATCTACATACGTAGTTATCAATGTGGAAGCATATGATGAAGATGACGTTGTGTTGGAGTATTTTAAAAACACAAAGAGCCATGGCGTTCAAATATATGGTTATGATAGTAATGAATTCCAAGATGAGATGCCATATTTAGAAGATAAATTATTTAAGCATAATTATACAACAGTGTATCAGTTGCCAAATGGTTTATATGATCAATCAAATATATATAATCTTTATGAAGTAAATAGTATTGATGGAAGAAGCAGAAGGGCTATATTCGGTTTTGATTTCGCAGTAAATGCGATGGATTTTGACGTAGATGGAATGGGATTTGAGATGTTAGGTGGAATATTGCCAAATAACAATAACCAAGTCGCTATAACAAAATTTCAATTTGATTTATATAGGGAACGTGGTTATTCTGATAGAGGTACCGAAGTTAAAATCGAAACAGTTGATGATATCATAGGTAAAGAAGCATTTGGACGTACTATTGTTGGTGTAGTTGATACAAAATATTCATTTGAATATAAAGATACGACAAACATGACACAAAACGAAAAGCGTGAATATGATCAAGATTTAGAGACCGCTATTTATGGAGGTGTTCATCATTGCTTGATTTTATACAACAATAGACCAATACGAAATGTAAATTGGCGCATAAGTAAAGTGTATGTTGCAATGAATCATAATGAAGATGATATGGTGTTTCTTGATATAAATAGAGATCATTATTTAGAAAAAACAAAGTTTTATGCATACAATGGCGATGATTGGGGCGAAGTAGATAAGGTGGGCCTTCGCAAAATGTTTATGCTAATTATAGCTAGTTGTATTGGCCTTGGAATAATAACAAGCTTGATTTTAGGAGCGGTATCGTTTAAAGACAAGAAAGAATCATTAATAAAATTAGTCAAAAGGGAATATAGTGCAAAAGACTGTGTAGGGATGTTTGCTCCAGAAATTTTAATATTGGTTATTTCTGCAATAATTATCAATATAATAACAATTGGCGTTTTTGTGTTATTATTTAAAGATTTAGACGCAGAAGCACCAACATATTTATATTCAGGCGCTGTGCCATTAGCAATAGTTGCTATGCTTGGGGAATTATGTGCAATTTTAGCTTTCGCATTTGGCGGCGTCACATTAAAAATCAAACGCAAATTTAAAAACCAATTTAAAGATAAAATTGAAGATAAGGTTGTTGATAGATATTATTAAGGCTTTGTTGCTTTATTTATTCAATAAAGTTAAAATTATATCGTATGGAAACAAAATTATTAGAAGGATTAGAAGCAATAGATCTTGGCGCCAAATTGATTTTGGATGGGGAAGTAGTTGTTTTCCCAACTGAAACAGTTTATGGCCTTGGCGCAGATGCATTCAATGTAGATGCTGTTAAGAAGATTTATTTAGCAAAAGGAAGACCTTCAGATAATCCATTAATTGTCCACATTTGGGACAAAAGCCAAATCAAAGATTTGGTATCTTATATTCCAGAGACTGCAAATAAACTAATAGATGCATTTATGCCAGGCCCAATTACAATCATTATGCCTAAGGCAGATTCTGTTCCAAAAGAGGTTACAGGTGGATTGGATACTGTTGGCATTAGAATGCCATCTCATAAAGTTGCTAACGCCTTTTTAAAGGCTTGTAATAAGCCAATAGCTGCACCTTCAGCAAATGTATCAACTCATATATCTCCAACGACTGCAGAGGATGTATATGAAGACATGAAGGGTAGAGTTCCACTAATTATTCAAGGCGGTCCATCTGATGTAGGTATTGAATCTACAATTATTGATACGACAACTGAAATCCCAACAATTTTAAGACCTGGATTTATAACCCAAGAAGACATTGCAAATGTCTTAGGTGTTTGCGAATCATTTAAAGGTAAAGTAACAATAGCCAAAGCTCCAGGTATGAAGTATAAGCATTACGCCCCTTCTTGTACAATGGTTATAGCAGAAAGTTTTGAATCTATGATTAAAGAATATGATTCTAAAAAAGCCGAAGGTATGAATCCAATTATCATTGCAAGAGATGATGTTATTCAAAAACTAAATGGACAAAGATATATTGATGTAGGCGTTGACGCGACTCAAACAATGAGAAACATCTTTAGAGCTATGCACGAAGGCCAAAAGATAGCAGACTATATTATTTGCCAAGACTTTGGACAAGATGGAAAGAATGGTTCTGTTATGAATAGAGTAAATAAAGCTGCAGGAGGAGTTAGAGTATGAAGATAATTTTTATCTGTACAGGTAATACTTGTCGTTCTCCTATGGCCGAAGCTCTTGCAAAAGATTATCTAGCAAAGCTAGACATACAAGATATTGAAGTTGAAAGCAGAGGTATAAGTTGTATTAGAGGAGACAAAATTACTCCTAATGCAAAAGAAGCTTTAGAGAAGAATTATATTTCATTTGACCACGAGGCAATGCCTCTATCTAGAGAAGATCTAGAAGCAGACTATTTGATTTGTATGACAAAAAGCCATGAAGAGATTTTGAAGGGAAACGGCTTCGATGAAAAGTTGTTTACAATAGATGATTTTGCTCATACAGGCGATGTTATAGATCCATATGGCGGTTCATTAGATATCTATTTAAAGACGCTTCAACAATTAAAAGAAGCTATTCCAAAGATTATTTCAGATATACAAAAATAACTTTATATGTATTCGGTTATACCATA
>CAMNMY010000125.1 GCA_946545105.1 uncultured Clostridia bacterium | reverse complement strand
AGAGCTAAGATGAACAGAAGACACATCTTAACAAAGAAGAATTCAAAGAGAATGCGTTCTCTAAGAAAAACTGGATACGTTGACTCTACACAAGAGAAGACGATCAAGAATTTGATTTAATTGGAGGACTAAACAATGAGAATTAAGAGAGCAGTTAACGCAGTTAAAAAACGTAGAAAGATAATGAGACAAGCTAAAGGTTACTTTGGCGCAAAATCAAAGCTATACAGAATCGCTAGAGAAGCTGTAATGAAGTCAGGAAACTATGCTTTCGCTGGCAGAAGAAGAAAGAAGAGAGATTTCAGAAAACTATGGATCGCTCGTATCAATGCAGCAGCTAGAACAAACGGAATGAACTACAGCACATTGATGCATGGTTTAAAGAAGAATGGTATTGATTTAAATCGTAAGGTTCTTGCAGATTTAGCAGTATCAGATCCAGCAGCTTTCACAGCTCTATGCGAAAAGGCTAAGGCTTAATGAAAATTTGAAAGGCAGCCTTAATGGTTGCCTTTTTAATTATGAATTTAATTACATCAACGCAGAATCAATTGATAAAGCAAATAAAGACTCTAAAAGATAAAGAGGGACGCTCTTTATTGTCTTTATTTATTGTAGAAGGGGAAAATATCGTAAAGGATATCCCATCTAACGCTGATGTTAAATATATATTTGTTCTAGATAAAAAGGTTGATGACTTTAAATATATCTTGGATAAATATAACGAAAACATAATCTATGCGGTTAATGATGCAGTAATGTTATCTATTTCAGACACAAAGACACCAGCAGGTATTATTGCAGTTGTTTCTAAGAAAGAGAGCAACTTTGTTGCCGGACAAAATGTAGTGATTTTAGATGGCGTATCTGACCCAGGAAATATGGGAACAATTATAAGAACATGCGTAGCATGTGGTGTTAAAGATATATTTGCTATCAATTGCGTAGATTACACATCACCTAAAGTTGTTAGATCAACAATGGGTGGTATTTTTAATGTAAATGTTATCCCTGCAACTTATGAAGAATTGCTAGATAAATTGAAGGGATACAATTTACTAACTTTGGATATGAATGGGGAAGATATCTTCCATTTAACAAAGGTTAAATCTCCATTTGGATTAATCGTTGGTAGCGAAGCTCACGGAGTTTCAAAGGCATTGAAGGAAAATTGTACAACAATTTTGTCACTACCTATGGTAGGTCCAATTGAGAGCTTAAATGCTGCTGTTTCATTGTCAGTTGCTTTATACACATTGACATTTAACAAATAGCATTGATTAAAACCATAGTTGTAAACTATAATATTACTAATACACAAATAAAGGAGAATTTTTTATGTCAGGACACAGCAAATGGCACAACATACAAATGAAGAAGGGCAAGAATGATGCTGCTAGAGCAAATGTATTTACTAAAATTGGTAGAGAAATCGCAGTTGCAGTAAAGGCCGGTGGTCCAGATCCAAATAGCAACGCAAAATTAAGAGATGTCATTGCTAAGGCAAAGGCAGCTAATATGCCAAACGATAATATCCAAAGAGGTATTAAGAAGGCAGCTGGAGATGGCGAAAGTGTTAACTATGTTAACAACATTTACGAAGGATATGCGCCAGGTGGTATTGCAATGATCGTTGACACTCTAACAGATAAAGTTAACAGAACTATTGGCAATGTTAGAATGTATTTTGATAAATGTGGTGGTTCACTAGGTGTTTCAGGTTGCGTATCTTACCTATTTGATAACCTAGGTGTAATCGTTGTTGAAAAGGGAAATCATGACGAAGATGAAGTTATGATGCTTGCACTAGACGCTGGCGCAGATGATGTTATCCCAGATGAAGATGTATTTGAAATTAGAACAGCTCCAGCAAACTTCTCTCAAGTTAGAGAAACAATTGAAAAGGATGGTTCATTCAATATTATTTCAGCTGAAGTAACAATGGTGCCACAATCTACAATCACATTAGATAAGGATGCATCAGCAAAAGTTCAAAGATTAATTGATATGCTAGAGGACGACGATGACGTTCAAAACGTATATCATAATGCTGATTTATACGAAGAGGAAGAAGAGGACTAATTAATGATAAGCGTTAGAGATGTTTGCTTAAAAGCAAAAGAAGCCGCATTTGAATTGGCTGCAGTTACAACAGAAGATAAGAATAAGATGCTTTATTGCATTGCTGATGCAATTGATTCAAACCGTGCTAAAATCTATGACGCTAATGCATTAGATATTGAAGCAGCCCGTGGGAATCTAAAAGATTCAATGATAGATAGATTAACGCTAACAGATGCTAGAGTTAATACTATGATTGAAGGCGTAAGACAAGTAGCTACGCTTCCAGATCCAATCGGAGAAGAAACAGATTCATGGGTTATTAAGAATGGACTACAATTCCATAAAGTTAGAGTTCCACTTGGAACAATCGGTGTAATTTACGAATCAAGACCAAACGTAACAATAGATGTTGCTGCTCTTTGTTTGAAGAGCGGTAACTGTGTTGTTTTACGTGGTGGTAAAGAAGCTATAAATTCAAATAGAGCATTATATGAAATTATTTCTCAAGCTTTGCTTGCAAATGGATTTAATCCTCATGTTGTAGGATTTATCGATGACACATCAAGAGAATCATCACTTGAGCTTTTAAAACAAGGCGATTGTATTGATGTTGTAATTCCAAGAGGCGGAGATGGATTAAAGCACTTTGTGCTTGAAAATGCCACAATGCCAGTTATTGCATCAGCAGGTGGTGTATGCCATGCATATGTTCACGAAAGCGCAAATTTAGATATGGCTCAAAAGATTATCTATAATGCTAAAATGCAAAGACCATCTGTATGTAATGCTTTAGAGCAATTAATTATAGATAGATCAATAGCTTCTCATCTTCCATCACTTTTAGTAAAGATGGTTCAAGATGGATGCGTAATTAATGGTAGCGAAGAAGTATGTAAGCTTGTTCCAGGCGCAGAACTTTGTGATGCTACTGAATATAAGAAAGAACATTTAGATTTAACATTGACGGTTTCTATCGTAGATAACTACATGGAAGCTATCAATCAAATTAATAACAATAACACAAAACACTCTGATGCAATTATTGCTCAAGATGAAAAGGTTATTGAGATTTTCAAAAAGAAGGTTGATACAGGTTGCTTATATGTAAACGCATCAACAAGATTTACTGACGGATTTGAATTTGGTTTTGGAGCCGAAATAGGCATCTCTACGCAAAAATTACACGCTAGAGGTCCTCTTGCTTTAAAACAATTAACAAGCGAAAAATACATCATTGTAGGAAACGGACAAGTTAGGTCATAATGATTATTTTAGGAATAGACCCAGGATTAGCAATTGTAGGATATGGAGTTATATCTGTAGAAAGAGGAAAAGCTACAGTTGTTGATTATGGCGTTATTACTACTCCAAAAGAAGATAATGTACCTACAAGATTAAAGAAAATCTACGATGGAATGAATGCGCTTTTAGATAAATATAATCCAGATAATATTGCACTTGAGGAATTATTCTTTAATACAAACACAACAACAGGTATCAATGTTGCTCAAGCAAGAGGCGTTATATTACTTGCTTGTACACAAAGAACAAAATACCTTTATGAATATAC
>CAMNMY010000124.1 GCA_946545105.1 uncultured Clostridia bacterium | reverse complement strand
TTAAAACTACCTTATCGCAGTTTACTACGATTACATAATCACCTGTATCAACGTTAGGTGTGAATGTTGGCTTATTCTTTCCTCTTAGGACTGCTGCAACGTTTGAAGCTAATCTACCTAAAACTAGATCTGTAGCATCAACAACGTACCATTTCTTTTCGATGTCCTCAGGCTTTGCCATATATGTCTTCATGGTTTTGAACCCTCCAATAAATTTCTATTTTTGTTCTTGTAATGATTCGCGGTGCATACTCATAGGGGCTAGTTTTTCTATCGTATGCTCATCACAATTGCCTAAACATTTTATAAAATATATTTTTCTATGTCAAACGCTTTGCGCAATTTTTTATTATTTATTATATGCGACTGTATATAGATACAATCCACATCCATCTAAAGTCTTGCCTGCTTTTTGGTGATTCCTTGAATCAAGTATCTTTTGCATATCTTCAACATTAAATCTTCCTCTGCCTATATCTACAAGAGTTCCAGCAATTGATCTAACTTGATTATGTAAAAATCCGTTCGCCGTCAAAACAATATCTATCTCTTTTCCACCATCTAAAACATCGATGTGAGCATCAAAAATTGTTCGTGTTGTTGTCTTTATTTGTGGGTTCTCTACGCAGAAGGCTTTAAAGTCATGCTCTCCAATAATTACCTTTATTGCTTCTTTCATTTTTTCAACGTCTAAATCGTATGAACAAATGTGGTAATATTTTCTCTTTAATGGCTCGTTTGTTTTAGATAGATATATCTTATAGATATATGTTTTTTCATGAACAGAGTATCTTGCATGGAAAGATTCATCCACTTTTTTCATATCTAAAACATCAATAGATTTAGGCAACATTGAGTTTAAAGAGTAAACGAATTTTCCATTATCTTCTATTGCTTTTGTTGTGTCAAAATGAACAACTTGGCCTAATGCATGAACGCCCGCATCAGTACGACCAGAAGCAACTATTTGTATGTCTTCTTGTAAGATTGTATGAAGTGCCTTTTCAAGTTCACCTTGTATTGTTACTAAATCTTTTTGTCGTTGAAATCCGTAAAAATCACTACCATCATAGGAAATAGTTAAAACGTATCTCATACCTACCCCATGATTAGCGCATAAATATATTTATCTACCCATGCACCACCAAATGCATAAGCATCAACACATATTGCAGCAACAAATATTGCTAAAATTAAAAGTCCCATATAATCTGCTAATCTAAATTTTAGAACCTTCATTTTTGTTCTCTTATCTGAAGCGTTATAGCATCTTGCATCTAAAGCATCTGCAAGTTCATCTGCTCTTCTAAATGCAGAAACAAATAACGGAATTAAAATTGGAAGCATAGCTTTAACTCTTGTTAGGAATCCGCCAGTATCTATTTGTGCACCTCTTGCTTTTTGTGCATTCATAATCTTTTGTGTTTCTTCAACAAGCGTTGGAATAAATCTCAACGCAATACTCATTATGATTGCAATATCATGAACTGGCACTTTTATAAACTTAAGTGGATATAACAAACTTTCAATTCCATCCGTCAATTCAGTAGCAGTTGTTGTAAATGTCAACATTGATGCACCCATAACTAACAAAGATAGTCTAAATAGCATCTTTATTGCATAATCTATACCTTGCCAAGTTATAGTAATTTTCCACCATGAAACAAGAACTGTTCCTTGCTTATAGAATAATAAATTAATAATCAATGTAAATATTAATAAGAATAATACCGCTTTAATACTCTTAAACACCACTTTTAGTGGCACTTTTGAAATAAATATTGTGCTTAACAACAATAAAATTGTTGTGACATATCCCAAATATGATTTAACCAAAAAGATTGCAACCATATAAATTATTGTCAAAACAAGCTTACATCTAGGATCCATTTTGTGGATTATAGAATCAGCTGGATAATATTGGCCAAAAGAGAAATGACTATTCATCTTTAAACACCTCATCTTTTGACTTTATTCCTAAAGTGTGACTATCTTGGATTTTAATATTTGTATTATGCTTTGCATTATACAATCTTTCAATTTCTTTTAATAAATCTTTAACTGTGACAACCTCATCAGAAATTGCAACGCCCCTTGCTCTTAGATCGTTTGCAACCTTTACTGCAAGAGGAATATCTAAGCCCATTTCAACCAATTCTTGTTGATGCTTAAACAATTCCTTCATTGGCATATCAAATGCAACATGAGATTTATTAAACACAACAAGTCTCGTGGCAAATCTTGTAATTTCATCAATATCGTGAGATATAACAATAATTGTTGGAGAGCAATTCTCTTTTAGATGAGTAATCAACTCTAGGATTTGTTCTTTTCCGTTTGGATCAAGTCCAGCTGTTGGTTCATCTAAAATTAAAACCTTTGGTTTCATCGCAATAATTCCAGCGATTGCTACTCTTCTCTTTTGTCCACCAGATAATTCAAATGGGGCTCTATCTTTTATATCTTCATAATTCAATCCAACAAGTTCGATTGCTTCTTTAACTCTTGAATCGATTTCTTTTTCATCTAAACCTAAATTCTTTGGTCCAAATGCTACATCTTTATAAACAGTATCTTCAAATAATTGATATTCTGGATATTGGAAAACCATTCCTACATTTGCACGTAGTGCTCTTAAATCTGGCTTTGGCTTTTTAGCATTTGTAAGTTTGATATCAAAAACGTCAATTTCGCCTTCTTGAACTTTTATTAATCCATTTAGATGTTGTATAAATGTACTCTTACCTGAACCAGTATGTCCAACTATTCCCAAAAAGTCCCCATCATTAATTGTTAGATTAATGTTTGAAATGGCCTTTTTCTCATATGGAGATTTAATGCCGTATGTATAGGATACGTCTTTTATAACAATTGACATAATTTATCTACCAATTCATCCTTGTACATTATATTTTTATCTATATCAATATTTGCTTTATGCAAATCATGAGCAATTTGTGTAACTAGTGGAACTTGCAATTTGTTTGCTTTTAGAGTTTCATCCATTGCAAATACATTTTTTGGTTGACCATCTAATACTATTTTTCCATCAGACACAACGATAACTCTATCTGAATCTAATGCTTCTTCCATATAGTGAGTAATGCAAATAACCGTCATGCCCTCTTTGTTTAGCTCATGAGCTACATCCATTACCTCTTTTCTTCCTTGAGGATCAAGCATAGCTGTGGATTCATCTAAAACTAAAACCTTTGGTTTCATTGCAATAATTCCAGCAATTGCCAATCTTTGTTTTTGTCCACCTGACAATTTAAATGGAGTACCTTTTTTGTATTCAAGCATTCCAACTTTATCAAGCGCCCAATCAACACGACGAATAATCTCTTCTCTTTCAACGCCTAAATTTTCTGGGCCGAATGCTATATCATCTTCTATAATTGATGCAACCATTTGGTTGTCTGGATTTTGGAAAACCATACCAACACTTTTTCTTACATCAAATATTGTTGCTTTATCTTTTGTGTCCATTCCAAAAACTTTTACAGTGCCGTAATCTGGAATTAAAAGTCCGTTAAACAATTTTGCTAGAGTAGATTTTCCTGAACCATTATGACCAACAATTGTTACAAATGAACCTTCTTCAATTGTAAGTGAAACATCTCTAACGGCCTTGATT
>CAMNMY010000123.1 GCA_946545105.1 uncultured Clostridia bacterium | reverse complement strand
CCTTCAAATTCAGGGTGGCAAATCTCATCATATTCTTTTTCTGAAATATCATTTAGGGAAATTCCTATTGTATCAATGTTTTTAACTATAATATCTGATACATCTTTTTTGTGAATATAATTTGCATGTCCGTTTGTATTAATTCTAGTTTTTAAACCATGAGCATGTGCAAAGTTTGAAACTTCCTCAATTACATCCAATCTGTATGTTGGTTCTCCATATCCGCAAAATACAACTTCGTTGTAGTTCTTTAACTCATATCCTTTTAATCTATCTAAAACTTCTTTTACTGTTGGTTCATGCTCTAACCATAAATCGCCATAAACAAAATCCTTGTTGTTTCTTACGCAAAACTCACAAGAATTTGTACATTTATTGGTAGCATTTATATATAAGCTTTTGTCTATTTCGTATACAAAAGTGTTTGTCATTTTATCCTCTTATTTTGAAAAACAATGTTTTCGTATTTTTATTTGTTATATCTATAATTTCTTCTTTTTCTTTTTCTAAAACTGCAGCAATTTTTTCAACTGTCAAGTTTATATATTTTGGCTCATTCGTTTGGCCACGATAAGGATGCGGTGTCAAATAAGGACAATCCGTCTCTACGAGCAATCTATTTATAGGGATTTCCTTTATAACTTCATCCTTTTTTGCATTTTTAAATGTTATTGCTCCACCAAGTGCATAATAACAATCAAAAGCGTTAAATTCGCGAATCATTTCTTTTGATCCAGAATAACAATGCAAAAGAATTCCGCTATTTAAATGTGCATGCATGTTCTTTAGAACACTCAAGCAATCACCGTATGCATCTCTAACATGTAATGCTATAGGTAGCTTCAACTCATCTGCTAGCATAATTTGCTTTTCAAATGCTTCTATTTGCTCTTCTTTTGGTGGGTTATCTTCATAGTAATAATCTAACCCAATTTCGCCAATGCCAACAACTCGCGAAGATTTTGCTAATTCTTTATATTTATCCAATGTAACATTAGTTATTTCTTTAATCTCCTCTGGGTGTGTTCCAATTAGCGCATATTGTGAATACTTTTCGGCCAATTCTACGCCCAACAACGAAGATTTATAATCAAAACCTGCAATTATACAACTTTCAATATTGTTAGCTTTAAATCCAGCCACAATTTCGCCAGCTATTGGCAATAAACGTTCATCATTTAAATGTGCATGAGAATCAATTATCATTATCTAATCTCAGATCCAGGTTGCATATCTATAGTTGGAGCAACCAAGCAAAGCTTGCCCTCTTTATCTGAAGCACACAAAACCATGCCTTGAGATAAAATGCCACGCAATTTAACTGGCTTTAGGTTTGTAACAACTATAACGCTCTTTCCTACCATTTCTTCTGGTGTATAGTATTTAGCAATTCCAGATACGATTGTTCTAGGCTCTGCCTCACCAACATCAATCTTTGAACATAAAAGCTTATCTGCGTTTTCAACTTTTTTGCATTCTAAAACCTTTCCAACTTTTAGTTCAACTTTTTCAAATTCATCTATTCCAATTTCTGGTATTTTAACAACGTTTTCTTCCATCTTCTTTTCTTGCTCCGCTTTAGCTTGCTTTTTTTGCTCTTCAGCAATCTTATCCATTTCAGCTAATTCTTTATTTAAATCTAATCTAGGGAAAAGGTTTCCTCCCTTATTAACTGCATTTCCATTTATCTTTGCACCAAATGTTAATGAATCAAAAGATTTTAAAGTAGCATCTTTAATTCCTAACTTTTCAAATATTAAAGCAGGTGTTTTAGTTAAATATGGTTGCAACAAAATTGTAATCATACGAATTGATTCGCAAAGATTATACATAACTGTTGCTAATCTATCTTTCTTGCTTTCATCCTTGTTTAGTGCCCAAGGCGCAGTTTCGTCGATGTATTTGTTTGTACGTCTAATTGCCTTCCAAATACTCTCTAATGCTTCTGGGATATATAATTTATCCATGTTATCTTGAACTTCACTATACATAGCATTAAGTGTTGCGATTAAATCGTTATCCACAGCTTCTTTCTCTTTTGGTTCAGGAATAATTCCACCAAAATATTGCTCTACCATAGCAACTGTTCTTGAAACTAAGTTTCCTAAATCGTTACACAAATCCCCATTGATTCTCTTTAAGAATGTTTCGTTTGTATATGAACCATCTTGTCCAAAAGAAACTTCACGAAGCATATAATATCTAAGAGCATCAACACCATATCTATTAGATAAAATAAATGGATCAACTATGTTGCCCTTTGATTTAGACATTTTATCGTTACCAAACAATAACCAGCCGTGTCCATAAACTTTCTTTGGCAAAGGGAGATCTAAAGCCATTAAAATAGCTGGCCATATAATTGAGTGGAATCTTACGATTTCCTTTCCAACCATATGTATATCTGCTGGCCAATATTTCTTAAATAAGCTATCGTCATCTGAACCATATCCTAAAGCTGTTATGTAGTTTGTTAAAGCATCAATCCATACATATACAACATGCTTTGGATCAAAAGGAACTTTAACGCCCCAATCAAATGAAGTTCTAGATACACACAAATCTTGCAATCCTGGCTTTATGAAATTGTTAATCATTTCATTTTGACGAGTTGGTGGTTGTAAAAAGTCTGGATTATCTTCGATAAGCTTTTGGATTCTATCTTGATATTTGCTCATCTTGAAGAAATAACTTTCTTCTTTAGTTAATTGAACTTCTCTTCCGCAATCTGGACATTTTCCATCAACTAATTGTGTCTTTGTCCAAAAGCTTTCACATGGTGTACAATACCAACCTTCATATGAAGATTTGTATATATCTCCTTGTTCATAAAGCTTTGTAAAGATCTTTTGAACAGCCTTTTCATGATAATCATCTGTAGTTCTAATGAATTTATCATATGAAATATCTAAAAGCTTCCATAAATCTTTTAGGTTATTAACAACGCCATCAATATATTCCTTTACTGGAACACCTGCAGCTTCAGAAACTTTCAAAATCTTTTGGCCGTGTTCATCTGTTCCTGTTAAGTAGAATACATCATACCCTTGTAATCTTTTAAATCTAGCAATTGCATCACAAATAATAGTTGTGTAGCAAGTTCCTATGTGCCACTTTCCTGATGGATAATATATAGGTGTTGTAATATAAAATTTTTCTTTCTTGTCCATATCTATTCCTCTTTCAAACGTCTATATTATACATTTAACGCAAAAAAAATAAAAGCACACGCGCATATTTATTATATTTGTGTGCTTTTGTTTTGTCTTGTTGTTTTTATAGCTTTAAAATCTTGTAAAATTACTTTTTATCTTTTCAATTGTGTCTATATCTATATTTTGCTCAATTGCATATTTTTCAAAATTGTCAAAAGCACTGTTTACTTCTTCTATAATTCTTTTAGCTATTTCACTCTTAATCCCAAACGCTTGCGCTGCCTCAATTAAATCTTTATAAGTTATTCCATCAACTTTGTTGTTAATTCTCATTTGGTGGTATTTTGTCCAAAGGCCATCTTTGTTGTATGCATATGTTAAATCATATGCTGGAGCTAAAGACCACTCGCCTTTTTTGTTCATTAAGAACGATATGTTCTTTACATGGTCATCATGGTTCTTCCCTACAACATTAAACACCATTCTTCTATATAG
>CAMNMY010000122.1 GCA_946545105.1 uncultured Clostridia bacterium | reverse complement strand
AAAGGAAGCAGATTGCTCAATTGCTATGGCTGCAGGTTCTGAAGCTTCTCGTGCTGTTGCACAATTAGTACTTCTAGATTCAGACTTTGCATCTCTACCTTCAGTAGTTGCAGAAGGAAGAAGAGTTATTAATAACATTGAGCGTGCTGCATCATTGTTCTTAGTTAAGACAACATTCTCATCAGTATTAACAATACTATGTATTATCTTTGGTTTGTCTTATCCATTTGAAGCAATTCAATTAACATTGGTATCTTCATTGTTCGTTGGTATTCCTTCATTCTTCTTGGCTCTTGAGCCAAACAACCAAAAGGTTACAGGTGGATTCTTAACGAAAGTCTTTAAACGAGCGTTGCCAGCCGGCTTTACTATCTCGTTATTGATATTCTTATTAAGTTATACATACTCAAATATTGGATACAACGTATCTGCGCAAGTTGCGACAATGGCTACATATGTTTACGCTGCAGTATCATTTATAGTCCTTGCTCAAGTATGTATGCCTTATACAAAAGAAAGATTGTTCTTGATGGCTATTATGTTTATCTTGTTCATTTGGTGTATTACAACATCATTTATGGCATCGATATTCAGCTTGTACCCATTAATAACAAACATGTACTTAAAGATGACAATCGCTATCTTATGTGTAATTCCAACAATGCTATTTATGCGTGTTGAAATTGAAGCGATACAAAACCTAATAAAAGAAGTGAGAGTATTCTTTAAGAAACATATTAACAACGCAAAAAATATTTTTAACAGGAATAAATAATATATGGAAAACGAAAAAGTATTAGTCCTAGACTTTGGTGGCCAATATAATCAACTTATTGCGCGCCGTGTAAGAGATTTAAATGTTTACTGTGAAATGCATCCATGTAACATTTCAATCGACAAAATCAAAGAGATAAACCCAAAAGGTATTATCTTCACAGGTGGTCCTAACAGCGTTTATGACGAAAAGGCTCCACACATTGACCCAGAGATTTTCAATCTAAATATCCCAATTTTGGGTATTTGCTACGGATGTCAATTAATCGCATATACTCTTGGTGGTGAAGTAAAGCACGCTGAAACAAGAGAATATGGAAAGCAACAAGCAAAGCTTGAATCTTCTTTATTGTTTAAAGATATTAAGGAAAAATCTCAAGTTTGGATGAGTCATACTGATTATATTGATAAAATCCCAGCTGGATTTAAAGTTGTAGCTACAACAAAGACTTGTCCAGTTGCAGCTATGGAAAATGCTGAAAGAAAGATCTATGGTGTTCAATATCACCCAGAAGTAGTTCACTCAATCGATGGAAACAAGATGTTAAGAAACTTCTTATATGAAATCGTTGGAGTTAAGGGCGATTGGACAATGGACAACTTTGCAAAAGAAACAATCAAAGCTCTAAAAGAAAAGATTGGAGATAAGAAAGTATTATGTGCTTTCTCTGGCGGTGTAGATAGTGCCGTTGCTGCTACTTTAGTTCACAAGGCAGTTGGTACTCAATTAACTTGTATCTTTGTAGACCACGGTCTATTAAGAAAGGGCGAAGCTGAACAAGTTATGAAGGTATTTAAAGATGGCCTTGGAATGAACCTAATTAAAGTTGATGCTTCAAAGAAGTTCTTGAGCGATTTAGCAGGTGTTAAAGAACCAGAAAAGAAG
The DNA here is from genome assembly GCA_946545105.1 of uncultured Clostridia bacterium. The sequence goes on along the minus strand of CAMNMY010000122.1, from coordinate 2,005 downwards.
AGAAAAATTATTGGTCGTGACTTTATCGAAGTATTCGAAGAAGAAGCAAAGAAGATTGGTAAGGTAGATTTCTTAGTTCAAGGAACTATCTATCCAGACGTTATCGAATCAGGTCTTGGTAAGTCAGCAACAATTAAATCTCACCATAACGTAGGCGGTTTACCTTCAGTTGTAGATTTCAAGGAATTAGTTGAACCTTTAAGAAATCTATTCAAGGATGAAGTAAGACGTGTAGGATTTGAAATTGGTCTTCCAAAGGAAATCGTAATGCGTCAACCATTCCCAGGACCAGGCTTAGCAATTAGAGTTATTGGAAACATTACAAGAAAGAAATTAACTATATTGAAAGATGCAGACTATATCTTAAGAGAAGAAGTTGCATTGAACAATCTAGATTCTGAAATATGGCAATATTTTGCAGTATTGACAAACATGAGATCAGTAGGTGTTATGGGCGATGCTAGAACATACGATTACACAGTAGTTTTAAGAGCCGTAACTTCAATTGATGGTATGACAGCCGATTGGGCAAGAATTCCATATGACGTATTAGAAAAAATCTCAACAAGAATTGTTAATGAGGTTAAGAATGTAAATAGAGTAGTATACGATGTTACATCTAAACCACCAGCAACAATCGAATGGGAATAATTTATAAAAAGGAGAACTAAACAAATGATACATAAGTATGATACTCAATTATTAATTGAGGGAAAAAACTTGGATCAACAAGAAATAATTGATTATTTCGAAAATGATTTGGACGGTGAATGCCTACTTGTAGTTGGTGATTCAGACTTAATTAAAATTCACTTCCATACAGATGAACCATGGCAAGTTCTAGAATATTGTTCAACACTTGGTGAAATCTACGATATTGTGGTCGAAGATATGGACAGACAATCTCGTGGTTTGCAAGGATAAAATAGTAAAAAAAATAATTTAGGAGATAGATTTATGTTAACAGCAATTGTAGGAATTAACTGGGGAGACGAAGGTAAGGGAAGAATGGTAGACCTTATCTCAAAGGATTACGACATCGTTTGTCGTTATCAAGGTGGTAACAATGCAGGACACACTGTTATTAACCATTTAGGTAAGTTCATTTTGAACCTATTACCATCAGGTATCTTAAGAGAAGATATCATCAATGTTATGGGTAACGGTATGGTTATCGATATCAAGCATCTTTGTGGTGAAATGGATAGATTAATCCAAGCTGGAGTAAAGATTACACCAGATAACCTAAAGATCTCAGATAGAGCTGTAATCGTTTTACCATATCACGTGCAATTAGATTGCTTGGAAGAAGAAAGACTTGGCGCTGCTAAGTTTGGTTCAACAAGAAGAGGTATTGCACCAGTATATAGCGATAAATATGCAAAGAAGATCATTTCTATGGGTGATTTATTCTATCCAGAAGCTCTAGAAAAGAGAGTTGAAGCTTTGCTTGAATGGAAGAATTTAACAATTACTAAGGTTTATGGCGCTCCAGCTGTAACTAAGGAAGAAATTATGGATTACCTAAAGACATATGGTGATAGATTAAAACCATTTATCGTAGATATGTCTAAGTATCTAAACGAGCAAGCAAAGGCTGGCAAGAACATTATGTTTGAAGCTCAACTTGGTGCTCTAAGAGATATTGACTTCGGTATTAACCCATATACATCATCATCAAACAACATTGCAGCTTATGCTCCAATCGGTGCTGGTGTTCCAAATCTAAAGTTAACAAAGACTATCGGTATTATGAAAGCATATTCAACATGCGTAGGTGAAGGCCCATTCACAGTTGAAATGTTTGGCGATGAAGCTAAACAACTTCGTGATGCAGGCGGCGAATACGGCGCAGCTACAGGTAGACCAAGAAGAGTTGGTGGATTTGACGTAGTTGCTTCTAAGTATGGTTGTATGTGTCAAGGAGCTGACGAAATCGCTCTAACAAAGATGGACGTTCTATCTTATATGGACAAGATCCCAGTTTGTACAGCATATAAGGTAG
>CAMNMY010000121.1 GCA_946545105.1 uncultured Clostridia bacterium | reverse complement strand
ACTTAAAACCTAGAGGTAAAGTCTTTGTTGTTTTAGGTGCAGGTGGTACAGCAAAGAGCGTTTGCTACTGCTTAAAAGATAAGGCAAAAGAACTCTATGTTGTAACAAGAGATGATAAAAAAGACACACATATTGAGGGAGCAAAGGTCATAGATTATGATGAATTGCCATTTATCCGTGGCGATGTTTTAATTAACACAACTCCAGTTGGTATGTATCCAGATGTAGATAAGTGCATAGTAGATAAATCGATAGTAGAGAATTATGAATACATCATTGATTTAGTCTACAACCCAATTTTTACTAAGCTTTTGCAAATTGGTGTTAAATTGGGCAAAAAGTGCATATTTGGGCTTCATATGTTGGTGTCTCAAGGTATTACATCTCAAGCTTATTGGCAAGGAATTAAGATGGATTATATGATTTCTCGTATTTTCAAAGAAGTCAGAATCCTTGAAAACAAGAAAGCTCATGGCAACATCTATATCACAGGAATGATGGGATGTGGCAAAACTGAACTTGGAAAATCTCTTGCTAAGGCCATGAAGAAAGAATTTATTGACCTTGATGAATATATTGAAAAGCTTTCGAAAAAGTCACTAAAGACTTTGATAGAAGAAGGAAGAGAGAATTTCAGAGCTTGGGAAACAAAGGCAATACAAAAACTAGCTTTTGAAAAAGACAAGATTGTAGCACTAGGTCCTGGTGCTGTTTTGAATGAATTCAACGTCCTTGCAATGAAACTATCTGGAGTTATAGTTTTAAGAGATAGATCGTTGGATAGAATTTTATCTACGATAGATGTATCACTTCACCCAACAATTAAGGGCAAGGAAGACTTGATACAAATGTATAACGAACGTTATCCAATTTATCTAAAAATTAGCGATTGTTCTGTTCCATATGGCGAACTAGATTTGGATACAAAGAAACTTGTGGAGGTTTTATCATGAAAAAGATAATGGTAATTAATGGCGTAAATTTGAATATGTTAGGAATTAGAGAGCCAGAAATTTATGGCAATCAATCATATGACGATTTGATTAATTACATTGGTAAATATGCAAAAGAAAAGGGCGTAGAAGTTTACTTCTACCAAAGCAATCACGAAGGAGATATTGTAGATTGTATTCAAGAATGCTATTTCAAAAAGATTGATGGCATTATCATAAACCCAGGTGCATTTACTCATTATTCATACGCAATTCATGATGCAATCCAAGGCGTGCAAATAAAGACAGTTGAAGTGCACATCTCAGATATTTCAAAAAGAGAAGAATTTAGACGTAATTCTGTAATAGCACCAGCATGCATTGCTCAAATTAAGGGCAAAGGATTTGATGGTTATTTAGAGGCAATTGATAAGTTAATTTAAAAGTTAAACTTTGACATATGTGAGCGCGTATGTTATTATATACGCGTTTGAAACTAAGGAGCGAAAATGGCAAACGAGAAGAAAAAGCAAAAGATAGTGGTTCCAGCACAACCAAAGGTTGAAAAACAACCTAATGCCGCTAAGCCTGCAAAACCAGCTCAACCAAAGGCAGAAAAACAACCAAAGGTTGACAAGCAAGCAAAGACGGTTCAACCAAAGGTCGAAAAACAACCAAAGGCAGAAAAGCAACCAAAGGTTGAAAAACAAGTAAAGACAGCACAACCAAAAGTTGAAAAGCAACCAAAAGCAAATAAGCAATCTAAGCCAAAGCAACCAAAGGTTGTAGATAATAAGCCTGAAGAAAATAAGGTTGAAATCGAAAAAGAACCTGAAGTTGTTGAGCAAGTTGTGATGGATTTATCTTATCAACCAAGTACACAACAAGAGGAAGTAGTCGCTCCAATTCCTCAAGAAAATGTAGAAATTAAGGTTGATGATACTCCAGCATCTGAAGCAGATATTGTAACTGCACCAGAGCAAGAGCCAAAGAAAGAAGAAAAGAAGAAAAAGCTATCAAAGGAATATCTAAGATCTCCTCTAAATAGAGTAGATACAGACCCTGATGTAGGTTTAACGGAAGCCCAATTACAAGAAAGAATCGATAAGGGCTATATAAATTTCCAAAAGAATGTAACTACAAAATCATATTTCTCAATCTTTAGATCAAATGTTTTGACGTTGTTCAACTTCATAAACTTTGCTTTAGGTTGTGCAGTATTAGTATTTGGACAAGTAAAGAATGCTTTGTTCTTAGGATTGGTTATATTCAACATGGTAGTTGGTATCTTCCAAGAAGTTAGAGCTAAAAAGACTTTGGAGAAAATGTCTATTATGACAGCTCCAACAGTTGAAGTTATACGTAATAAGAATAGCGTATCATCAAGAACTTCAATTCCAGCAGATAGAATTGCACTTGATGATATCATCATTTTAAAACAAGGTGCTCAAGTTCCAGTAGATTGTATAGTCGTTGGAGGAGAGTGCGATGTTAATGAATCTCTTTTAACAGGTGAATCAGACGATATCCATAAGACAAATGGAGATAATATCTATTCTGGCTCAACTATACAAGCAGGCGAAATTAAGTGCCGTGTTACAGCTGTTGGTGAGAATTCATATTCTTCAAAGCTATTAGCTGAAGCTAAGAAGTTCAAGAAGACAAAATCTAAGTTAATGACATCTATCAACTGGATTATTAGAATCGTTACAATTCTTCTATTCCCACTTGGTATTTTGATGTTCTTAAATAACTACAACGTATTTGACCATGTTTTATCTGATACAGTTACAAGAACAGTATCTTCAATGATTGGTATGATTCCAGAAGGATTAATCGTATTAACATCTATTGCTCTTGCTGCTGGTGTATACAAGCTTGCAAAGAAGAGAACACTAGTTCAAGATTTGTATTCAATTGAAACGTTGGCAAGAGTTGACGTGTTATGTCTAGATAAAACAGGAACAATTACAGAAGGTTCTATGCAAGTAGAACAAGAAGAATTGTTCTCAACAAAATATGGCGATATTGCAGATATTGTAGGCAATATGGTTAAAGCATTGGGTAAGAACAATGCAACATTTGAAGCATTTGCAGATCACTATAAGCAAAAGAATGAATATGAAGTTATAAAGACAGTTCCATTCTCATCTGCAAGAAAGTGGTCAGGCGTTAATTTCGGTATTAATGGAACATTTATTGTAGGTGCTCCAGAATTCGTTTTAAAAGATAGATTTGGCGAAATAAAAGAAAAATGTGAAGGCTATGCAAAAGAAGGATACAGAGTTTTAGTTTTAGTTACTACACATGAAAAACTAACAGAAACAATGGATTCAAATAGAATGAATATTGTTGCTTTAATCGTTTTGAGCGATAAGATTAGAGAAAATGCAAAAGCTACATTTGAATATTTTGCACAACAAGGTGTAACTCTAAAGGTTATTTCAGGTGATAACCCAGTTACAGTTTCTAAAGTTGCTGAAAGAGCAGGATTAAGTGGTGCCGATCAATATATCGATGCATCAGAATTAGATACAGAAGAAAAGGTATATGAAGCTTGTGATAAATACACAATCTTTGGTCGTGTAACTCCAAAACAAAAGAAGCAATTAGTAAATTCACTAAAAGCTAAAGGTTATACAGTTGGTATGACAGGCGATGGTGTAAACGACGTTATGGCCTTAAAGGAAGCAGATTGCTCAATTGCTATGGCTGCAGGTTCTGAAGCTTCTCGTGCCGTTGCACAATTAGTACTTCTAGATTCAG
>CAMNMY010000120.1 GCA_946545105.1 uncultured Clostridia bacterium | reverse complement strand
CTCAAAAAGTGCATTTTATTATTTAAGGTTAACAGATACTATCCCGGATAAGTGTTATTTGTCAACAGATAAAGATGCGACAAAAATTAAAGATTCAAGAATAATTCAAATTTTTGAGAATAGTGACATCTTAAATCTAGGAATTGAAGAAAAGGAAATCGAGGGAATTAAAGTTAAACTTTATGGAGAAGATCGTATGTTGTTAGAATTATTAAGAAATAAAAACAAATTGCCATTTGATTACTACAAAGAGATTTGTTTAAATTTTAGAAAAAGAATTGACGACATGAATATTGCAAATTTGATAAATATGGCGGAAAGAATGCCAAAAAGTAAAATGATAATAGATTCATTGCAAAAGGAGATTTTATGAGCGCGATTGAAGAAAGAATAAAAATTGAACAGAGCATAATATTTGTTTGCCGTGCGTAATATATTATATATATTGCCAAATTATCAGATGTTTGATATTATATTGAAGGTTGCAAAACTAAATAATATTTAGAGCGAAACAATATGATTATTAGATTTTTATCACAAAATGGTATATCTGGATTATCTTTGCTGGTATTGGTGGCATATTTGATAGTTATTCTTGGGGCAATTGTATTGCACGAGATTTCTCACGGATATGCAGCATATTTCAATGGGGATATGACAGCAAAGGATTCAGGTAGATTAACATTAAATCCATTAAAGCATTTAACTCCTATTGGAACGCTATTATTATTTGTAGTTGGCTTTGGTTTTGCTAAGCCAGTTCCAATAGATCCAAGAAACTTTAGAGATTATAAAAAGGGAATGATAATGACATCACTAGCTGGTGTTACTATGAACTTCTTCTTAGCTTTGCTAAGTTCAATAGGTTTAGTTCTTGTTTTGAAGTTTGCTCCAAGTACATTCCCATCAAAAAATGCTGCATATTATGCTACAGCATTCTTTATGTATTTATTCTATTATGGTATGTTTGTAAACGTTTTGCTTATGACGTTCAATTTATTGCCAATTTATCCACTTGATGGATTTAGAGTGGTTGAAACATTGGCAGAACCAGATAATAAATATGTAGACTTCATGTATAGATATGGAAACTATGTTTTGCTTGCGTTTATCGCAATATCTTACATTTTATCTTGGTTTAACATTCCAGATTTGTTTGATATGGTACAAGATTTAGCAAAGATGGTATTTAACTTAATTTGGGGCGGATTAGGAGTAGGTATATAATGGCTGACGAGAAGATTTTCGAATATCACCCAGCGAATGTAGTACCCCTATATTTTGAAGAGGGAGAACCTCCAGTTGCTATCGATGTCTTATATAACATTTTGACTTCGTCAAAAGATTATGGAACTAAATATACTTTAGAGACTATTCCTTTGCATTTGGCTACAGATCAATTTATTGCTTACATGGCAGCTTTAAAAGCATTTGATATGGATATTGCTTCAGACTTCATTCAAATTGGTACTACATTATTGAAAATCAAATCAGAAGCTTTACTTCGTGTTCCAATTGAAGAAGAACCAGAAGAGGAAGATCTATATGCTGAAGAAGCCTTAAGACGTAGATTATTAATCTATAAGATTGTTAAGGATAATGAAGCAAGATTAAAAGAAAGAGAAAAACTATATAGAATTAATAGACGTCCAAAGTTTACAGATGCGGATGCTATTATTGTTATTGATAAATTTGATATGGCTGCGTTATTGGATGCATTCGGTGTTGTATTATATAGAATGGAAGAAAAGGACGTAGCGCTACAAATTAAGAAGATTCCAAGGGCTAAATACCCAGTATCAAAGCAAGTTAGAATTTTAGCTAAAGTAATGAGCGAAAAGAAGAAGATTGGATTCTATTCATTATTTAATAATGAAGTAACGAAGAGTGAAGTTATTTCTACATTCCAATCAATGCTTGTTTTGATGAAGAATCAAATTGTTTTTGCAGAACAAGATGGAGCTGGGGAAATACAATTGGAATTCAATCCAGAATTTGAAGGAAAAGAAATCGATTTCGACGCAATGGGAATAGAAGAAGAGGACGACGAAAAGGAGGAAGAAGCAAGTGGAAAACTTGGTTAATACGGTTGAAGCGATACTATTTGCTGCGGGTGTTCCTATCTCTAGAAAAGAGATATTTGAGCATTTGCCTGAGGAAGTATCAAGAAAGGATTTAAATGACGCAATTCAAAAAATTGCCGATAAATACAGTGGAAATTCAGGAATTTTATTACAACAATTCGATGATAAACTACAATTTTGTTCAAATGACAAGTATAAGGATCTTGTTGCTGAAATACTTCAACCAGTAAAAGAAAAAGAATTAACTAAGTCCCTAATGGAAGTTTTAGCCATCATTGCTTATTTCCAACCTATTACAAGAGCCGAAATCGAAGAATATAGAGGTGGTGCTGCTGCAGATTACGCCTTAGCTATGCTACAAAGAGCAGATTTAGTATACGTTTCAGGATACAAGCAAGCTCCAGGTAGACCAGTTTTGTATTCAACAACAGATGGTTTCTTAAAGAAATTTGATTTAATGGCACTAGATGATCTTCCAGATGTAGAAGAAGTAAAGAGAAGAATGGTTGAAGTTGGTAACTTTACAGCTCAACGTGAGGGCTTATATAGACCAGATGGTATGGATGATGATTATGAAGATAAGCCAGGCTTTATTGAACAACAAGAAGCAGAGGCTGCATTCTCGCTAGATGATGATATCCCAGAATTCTTGAAAGATTCTAATGTAGAAACATATTCTGGATCAGATGATGATGATGTTGGCGAGTTGCCAGAAAAAGAAGATGAAGCGCCATTTGATGATGACGATTCAGATGAAATTGGTATCTAACGAACAAATTTCGATAATAATATTTATGCATAAATTTTGAATAATTATCCGGATGTTAATCGTCCGGATTTTTGATTTCTTTAAAATCAGCCACTTTTGGTTAATAGTCAATAAATGTCTATATAGAAGCGAAAGAATTTTAAATTATTTGCATTTTTAGAATAGAACGCCAATTTATAGTCAAAATATGACTTAACACTAATTTAGAAATATTTTAGGCCATTTTGTATAATACTTGCTGTTTTATGCTATATATCGAAAACAGTTCCGCCGAGCATATGGCTCGTTTTGGTTGATATATTACTAATAATTAATTACAATGTTTTCGGAGATTGAGTATGGAAAGATTAAATAAGTATTTAGCATCATGTGGCGTTGCATCAAGACGTGAATCAGAAAAACTAATTTTAGAAGGTAGAGTTAAAATCAATGGAAAATTGGTTAAGGAACTTTCTACACAAGTAAATGAAGAAAGAGATCATGTAACTGTTGATGGCAATGCAGTAACTCCAGTAAACGAGTATTCATATATCATGATGTATAAACCAAAGGGATGCGTTACAACGCTAAAAGATGAAAAGGGAAGAAAAACAGTCTTTTCATATCTTGAAGATTTAAATATTCCACATTTAGTACCAGTTGGTAGATTAGACTACGATACAGAAGGACTTTTACTTTTAACAAATGATGGTGAATTAGTACACGCATTAACACACCCATCACATGAAGTTGAAAAAACATATCTTGTAAAGGTAGAAGGGGAAGTTCCTGAACATAAATTAGCACAATTAAGAAAAGGTGTTATGGTAGATGGCCAAATTACTGCAAAAGCACGTGTGAAACTCTTAGAGTTTA
>CAMNMY010000119.1 GCA_946545105.1 uncultured Clostridia bacterium | reverse complement strand
AATGCCCCTTCTTCAATTTCAATGTTTGACCCTCCTTCGAATGAAACTTTGGTAACCTTTGAATCGTTTAATGCGCCTTTCTTTATAGCTACAATTTTCTTTCCTTCAATCTTTGCTGGAATTGTTACTTCTGTTGCTTCTTCATCATCAAAGCTAACGATAGCAACACCTGCACCTTGCGAAATTACCGTGTAACTTCCCAATTTAAAATTAGTGTTCTTTTCGATTGAATTCAAATAGACAACAAGTACTGTTACTGATATTGCAATAACTAGTACAACTGCTAATGCTATTAGTTTTTGATACTTTTTCATATTGTCCTCTCTAATTGACTTTAACGTTTAAAACGTCATATCTATCTTTTGCTTGTGTTATATTATCTCTTTGTAATGTATTACAACTTCTTGCTGTAACATTTAAATTATACACTTTTAAGCCATCTACATGTCTAGCAAACAAACCATAAACTGGCATATCATCATAAACACTCATCTCATGGTTTATTATATAGTTGTGTAACACTCTTGTTATTTCTGGGTATCCATTCATTGACTTTTCAAAATCCACGGTTCCTACGTGCAAATTCTCACCCGTGTTTCTATATGTGATATTGAAATTCGCAAGTTCTACTTTCTTTACATAGTAAGTTTTGTCGTTATGAACACATCCCGTAACAGCTGAAGCCATTTCAACATTGTTTGCTGTAATATTTGAAATTGTTACATCTGTTATAGACCCAACTTTTCCATCGCTTCCATTTTTCTTATTCAATCTATCTCCAAGCCAAATCAATACTGGAGATGAAATGCCTTGCATATAAATGTTGTCTACATAAACATTTGATACATTAGAACCATCTGCTGATTCAACAGCTATTCCTGAATAACCGCCTACTACATTCTCTGGCATAAAGAAATAACAATTTGTAACATCAACCTTTTCAATATCTTTAGATGTTTCTGTACCGATCTTGAAATTGTTAGCCATAGATAGAATTGAACATCTATCCACTAAAACATCATCTACATTTTCATTTCCAAAAGCTTTAATACATACACCATCATCTGCAGTGGCAATAAAGCAATGTGTGATTCTAACTTTTTGCGAAGATACAATGTCGATACCATCAGCGTTGGCAACGTGAATATTGTTGTCGATAACCACATCTTTGAATGTGATGTTATTTGAATCGATTACATTAACAGTCCAAAAGGCTGCTTCATATAATCTAATGTTTTGAATCTTAACATTACTACAATTATCTATTTTGATAATATGTGGTCTTACCCCATCATCTTTGGCTTCTCTTAATCTTTTTCTAGCTTGCAATACTCTTTCCTTTACATTAAATTCGGCAAGAGGGGTAAGTAATGATTCATCTTTTGCATCATTTGTATAAGAAACGCCATTACCAACAATTGTTCCAGGTCCTAGAATGCTAATATCTTTTGCATCTTTTGCTGAAATAATTGCTTCAACATTTGAAAACTCACCATATTTAGGTCCAATTAATGAGCAATCTTCTTCTATAACCAAATCGATTTTATCTTTTAACTTTAATGACTTGATTTTATAATTGCCATCAACATAGATTGCTGCTCCACCTTCTTGGCTATCAATAAGGTTTTGAATAATAGTTGTGTTTTGTATAGCAGTATTATCTTCTGTAACGCCTTCTTCACTCAAATAAATTTTCTTTGCAAATATTGAAACTGATGAATTTGATGACAAATAATCAGCATAATTTATGTTCGAAATATATTGACCATCTTCAGTCAATGTATAATTAATTTTCAAATCGTCAATGTTTTTGTGTGTAACTGTTATAATTGGGTAATTAACAATAAAGAACCATAACCACATTGCAAGCGCAAATAAAACAATAAGAACAACTACTGCTGAAACTGAAATAATAACGGCTCTCTTTTTGCGTTGCTTATCTGTTAATTTTCCAAAACCAAACAATAACTCTTCTTCTGGAGCTTGTGCTTTTTCTATAGAAGGAGCTTGTGCGCTTACATCTTCGCTCGCTTGTTGTGCTTCTTGGCTTTGTTCTGGTTTATCTTCTATTTTTATTTCTTCTTTATCTTCCATAATTACACCTTGCAAAGCACATTATAACACACACGCGTAATAATAACAATAGCGCGCAAAAAAATAACACCTCTAAAGATATGCTTTAGAGGTGCCCTATAAAATCTTTTAAAATTATTGTTGATCTAGGTATTCTTCGTAAGTTGTAAGCTTATCAAAAGTTTTAGTTCCGTTAATTTCAATAATTCTATTAGCAACTGTTTGCATTAATTCTTGGTCGTGTGAGGCAAACAAAATATTGCCTTTGAAATTAATCATACCTTTGTTTAAAGATGTAATAGCTTCTAGGTCTAAGTGGTTTGTAGGTTCATCTAACACTAGGAAGTTTCCACCAATCAACATGGCTCTTGCCAGCATACATCTAACCTTTTCTCCTCCTGACAATACACAAGCTTCTTTCTTTGCTTCTTCGCCAGAGAATAACATTCTTCCTAACCAGCTTCTTAAATATGTTTCTGTATGGTCCTTAGAATATTGATCTAACCACTTAACTAAAGATAGTTTACATCCATCAAAGAAACTATCAAAATTTTGTGGTACATAACTTGTAGTTATGGTCTTACCCCATTCAATCTTTCCTGAATCGGCTTCTTCGTTGCCCATAAGGATTTCAAATAGCATAGAAATATCTATTGATTTTTCGCCAACAAAAGCAACTTTTTCATCCTTCTGAATTGTAAATGAAACATCTTCAAAATAGCCTTTCTTTGTTAAATGTTCAACTGTTAAAATTTCTCTTCCAACTTCTTGTTCAAAATCGAAATTGATATATGGATATTTACGCATTGAAGGTTTAATATCTTCAAGCTTTAATTTCTCTAATTCTTTCTTTCTTGATGTAGCTTGCTTTGCTTTAGATGCGTTTGCTGAGAACTTAGCAATGAAGTCTTGCAATTCTTTAGCTCTTGCTTCCGCCTTCTTGTTTGCTTCCTTAGCTTGACGAGCAAGTAATTGGTTTGTTTCATACCAGAAATCATAGTTACCAACATACATGTTGATCTTGCCGTAATCTACATCGCAGATATGTGTACATACCTTGTTTAAGAAGTGACGGTTATGTGATACGATAATCAAAGTATTTTTGAATTCCATCAAGAATCTTTCAAGCCACATAATAGTCTTTGCATCAAGGTTATTTGTAGGTTCGTCTAGGATTAGGATATCTGGATTTCCAAACAATGCTTGAGCAAGTAAGATTTTAACCTTTTGCTTACCATCTAACTCACCCATTAATTTATCGTGGTATTCATCCCCAAATCCTAAATCGTTTAATAATGATGCAGCTTCTGCTTCTGCTTCCCATCCGCCCATTTCTGCGAATTCATTTTCAAGCTCTCCAGCCTTAATTCCATCTTCTTCAGAAAAATCTGCTTTAGCATAAATTGCATCCTTTGCGTCCATAACATCTACAAGTTTCTTGTAGCCAAGTAAAACTGTTCTCATTACTGTGCAATCATCGAAAGCATTTTGGTTTTGGTTCAAAACACTAATTCTTTCATTCTTACCAACAGATACTGTTCCTTTTGTTGTATCTAATTGTCCAGATAAAATCTTTAAGAAAGTAGATTTACCTGCACCGTTGGCACCAATGATTCCGTAACAGTTCCCTGGTGTGAATTTTAAATTAACATCTTCAAATAGCTTTCTTCCGCCAAATTGAAGCATTAC
>CAMNMY010000118.1 GCA_946545105.1 uncultured Clostridia bacterium | reverse complement strand
CTTCTGGCTTACATACAACTATCATTTCTTGCTTTTCAAATTGGTGAATTCTATATACACCTCTTTCTTCAATACCATGAGCGCCAACTTCCTTTCTAAAGCATGGAGAGTAGCTTGTTAAACAATATGGTAATTCCTCTTCTGGAGAAATTGTATCCATGAATTTACCAATCATTGAGTGCTCAGATGTACCAATTAGATATAAATCTTCGCCTTCAATCTTATACATCATGTTTTCCATTTCTTTGAAGCTCATAACGCCGTTTACAACGCTACCATGAATCATAAATGGAGGAACATAATATGTAAATCCTCTATCTATCATGAAATCTCTAGCATAAGATAGTATTGCACTATGTAATCTAGCGATATCCCCTTTTAGATAATAGAAACCATTTCCTGATGTTCTTCTTGCGCTATCTAAATCGATACCATTTAGGCTTTCCATAATATCTACGTGGTATGGGATTTCAAAATCTGGAACCTTTGGTTCACCAAATTTTTCATTCTCAACATTTTCGCTGTCATCCTTACCGATTGGAACAGATGCATCGATGATGTTTGGAATAACCATCATTCTCTTTTTAATTTCTTCCTCAAGTTCAGCTTCTTTGACTTCTAAATCTTGAAGTTCTTTAGCCATTTCATTTACTTGAGTTTTAGCCTTTTCAGCTTCTTCCTTTTGACCCTTAGCCATAAAAGCACCAATTTGCTTAGAGATGCTGTTTCTTTGTGAACGAAGGAAGTCACCTCTATTCTTAGAATCTCTGAATTCTTCGTCTAGTTTAATAACTTCATCTACCAAAGGTAGCTTTTCGTCTTGAAACTTCTTTTTGATGTTTTCTCTAACCAAATCTGGGTTTGTTCTAATTAACTTAATATCTATCATATCTATACCTCTATTTTGCTACGATGTTTACTAATCTCTTTGGAATAACGATTACCTTCAAAACGCTTTGTGTACCTAGTGCTGCCTTAACTTGAGAATCCTCTAAAGCTATGCTTTGGATTTCTTGTTGTGTAGCATTTGATGGAACAACAATCTTTGCTTTGATCTTGCTGTTGATTTGAACAGCTAATTCGTATTCATCTTTAACTAAAGCTTTCTCGTCAAATGTTGGATACTTCTCCTTAAATACAGAAGTTTTACTTCCTAACATTTCAAAAAATTCTTCAGCTGAATGTGGAATAATTGGAGCTAGCAATAAAACTAAGTCTTTAATGCAAGCCTTATAAAAATCTCCATTTACATTTGGTAAATCAATATATTTGTATATTGCGTTTACATATTCCATAATTCTTGCAATGGCTGTATTGAATGAGAAAATCTTGAAATCTTCAGTAACTCTCTTAATTGTTGAGTTTCTAACGAAATTCAAATCTTTTTCTTTAGAAGCCATCTCTTTATTTGAACAGTCTATATCTTTAGCTTTAATAACTAATCTTTCAACTCTATCTATAAACTTTACGATTGAATCGATACCATTTTCATTCCATGGACCACCTTCAATGTATGAGAAACCAAACATCAAATACATTCTAAATGCATCTGAACCATACTTTTTGATGCAATCATCTGGTGAAACTACGTTTCCTCTAGATTTAGACATCTTAAATCCATCTGGTCCTAGGATTGTTCCTTGGTGAACTAATGACTTAAATGGTTCATCAAATTTCAAATATCCTAAATCTCTCAATGCCTTTGTGAAGAATCTAGCATATAGTAAGTGCATACAAGCGTGTTCTGCACCACCAATATACTTATCTACTGGCAACATCTTGTTTATAATTTCTGGATCAAATGCCATTTTATCGTTATGTGCATCTGGATATCTTAAGAAATACCAGCTTGAGCATACGAATGTATCCATTGTATCTGGATCTCTTCTTGCTGGCTTACCACAAATTGGACAAGTTGTGTTCATGAATTCTTCACTCTTTAAAAGTGGGCTTGCACCATCTGGAGTAAAGTCTACATTGTATGGCAACTTAACTGGCAAATCCTTTTCTGGAACTGGAACTTCTCCGCAATCATCACAATAAACGATTGGAATAGGACATCCCCAGTATCTTTGACGAGATACTAACCAGTCTCTTAATCTATAATTTGTCTTTAGTGCTCCTTGTCCTGTCTTTTCTAACTTCTTAACAATAGCTACCTTTGCTTCTTCTGTTGTCATGCCATCGAATTCTTCTGAATTGCAGCATACACCATATTCACAATATGGAAGATCATCTGGTGAACCATCCTTGCTCTTAATAACTCTAATAATTGGAATGTTGTGCTTCTTTGCAAAATCATAGTCTCTTTCGTCATGAGCAGGAACACCCATTACGGCACCTGTTCCATATGATGCTAATACATAATCACCAATCCAAATTGGAACTTTCTTTCCATTTACTGGATTGAAGCAATAGCTTCCTGTAAATACACCAGTCTTTTCACGTGTTGTTGACAATCTTTCGATTTCTTTTGTCTTAGCACATTCTTCTTTATATTTTTCTACTTCTGCACGTTGTGCATCTGTTGTTAGCTTATCTACAAGTGGATGTTCTGGAGCTAAAACAACATAAGTAATACCATATGATGTATCAGCTCTTGTTGTAAACACTCTAAATGTATCTCCACTTTCACACTTAAATTCAATTTCGCCACCAGTAGATTTACCAATCCAATGCTTTTGCATTGCCTTAGTCTTTTCTGGCCAATCAAGTGTATCTAATCCTTGTAATAATTCTTCTGCATAATTTGTAATTTTGAAGAACCATTGTGTTAAATCTTTTTGAATAACTTGGCTACCACATCTTTCGCAGCATCCATCTACAACTTGCTCGTTTGCTAAAACTGTTTTACAAGATGTACACCAGTTAACTGGTGCTTTCTTTCTGTATGCTAATCCTGCTTTATATAGTTGTAGGAAAATCCATTGAGTCCATTTATAGTAATCTGGCATACAAGTTTTAATTTCATAATCCCAATCAAAAGATGCACCCATTGCTTTTAATTGTTTTTCCATTGTTGCAATATTCTTTAATGTACTATCTTGTGGGTGAATACCTGTTTTAATAGCATAGTTCTCTGCTGGAAGGCCAAAAGCATCAAAGCCCATTGGTTGGAAAACTTCCTTTCCGTTCATTCTCATAAATCTTGCAAATGAATCACTTGGTCCATAGTTGTACCAGTGACCAGCATGTAGTTTTGCACCTGATGGATAAGAGAACATCTCTAAAACATAATACTTATTATCTCTTTTTGAAGTGTCGAAAGAATATAATTTTTCTTCTTCCCACTTTCTTTGCCATTTTTCTTCAATCTTCTTAAAATCCATTATTTTGCCTCAAAAATATTTAATTATTATAATAATATATTAAACTTATTTAACAATTTAGTAAAGCGCGAAACAAAAACAATTAACCAACAATTAAAAAAGGAGCCCATAATTGAGCTCCTTTTTGATGAACTTATTTTGTTATAAGTTAGCTAGCCTTCTTTGCTGTTTCATAATCTGTTACATTAGATCCTACGAATACTGGATAGTTGTTATCCCATAAATTCAATTGAAGATTACTAATTGTAGCATGAATAACTGCTGGGAATCCAAAGATGTTTAAATTTGTAATTGTAGCATCGATTTTGATGTTATCATCAATCTCTAATGTAGCTGCTAAACCTAAACCAAAATCTCCACCATCAGATAAGCCCTTAACATAGTATGTTGGAACTGTTGTGCCTGCTTCTTTTGCATCATCGATTGCTATTACAGGAACAATACCTATTTTGTATAACTCT
>CAMNMY010000117.1 GCA_946545105.1 uncultured Clostridia bacterium | reverse complement strand
AGTTTGAAAGATATTTTGAAGACGATGCTGTTGCAAAGGTAACCCCAAAGGTAATTGGTAAGAAAGGAACAAAAACTGTTAAGTATGAAATCGAAATTACGATTTTCTTCGGAAGCAATTTTGTTCGTGCCGAAGTTGCCTCAGATAAGATGTCAAAGTCTTTAGATTTGGCTTTGCCAAAGATTGAAGGACAAATTAGAAAATATCGTACACAATTAGATAAGGTAAAGAAGACTGCCTTCGATGAGGCATCACTATTTAATCCAAAAGATACACAAGAAAGACAACTTGTTAGAACAAAGACAATTCACCTTAATTCAATTGGCACAAAGCTTGCTATTGAAAAGATGGAACTTGCCGATCATGATTTCTATGTTTATATGGATGAAGCCACAGGTATGGTAAGCATCGTATACATAAGAGAAGATGGCGAAGTTGGCAGAATTGAGTGTGTATACTAATTAAATTCTGATAATCATAAATTGGGCGCAAAAAAATGCGCCCAATTTTTATATATAAATAATATTTTATGTTATAATCTAAATGTTATGAAGAAAATAGGCGTTTCATTTTTAATACTTGCACTTTTGGTAGCTACATGCGTTTTCGCATTAGTTTCTTGTTCTGATGTTACGCAATCTATTTCATATAATAACGTAATCGAATCAAAATATGGTGATTCATTTTTAACTACAGATACTCGAGATGCCCCAGAGGGTGCCTTAGAGTATACTTCTTTAAAACGTATTACAAGAAAGTATTTAATCGATGGAAGAGTTGTTGGAAGACACACCTTAGGATTGTATATGCCAAGAGGTGAAGCAATAACCGTTAAAATCGATGCTGCAGAAATTGGCAATAAGCATGAAATTACGATTAACGAAAATATGCCATTAAGTGAAGTTCCATATAAATTCGAAATTGATTCTACCGAAAAATCAGTTCAAAGAATGCTTGCCGGTGGATTGTTAGAATTGAATGTAAAGGCTGGCGCAGCTACAACTTTTGAAGTAACCATATCTGGTTGTATTGAGGTCCCTTGCTATAGATATGGAATTGATGATGAGACAGCATTTGGAAATATAGCAAATTATAATGTGCTTGATTGCACAAATGTAAGAATATATGTTCAATCTTCAAATTATGCAAAGATTGATGACGCAAAGAAAGTAATGAACTGGTGGAGAAACTCAGTTACGTTTATGGATCAACTATTGGGGTTGTCTTTCTGGGCTAAAGATTATTCACCAATGTGTATTTATTTTAGGAACCAAGTTTCAGAGGATGCGATTGTTGACTCTGCAAATAATTGTATATATTTACCAACGGATTATATTGATGCACTCGTTGATTATAAAACTTTGTCTCAAGATGCAAAAGGAAAACTATTTAGAGTTTTAGGCTATATAGCTCAAGAGAAGGTTGAAAGATCTGGAAACTATGCAGATACATTCTTAAAAGATCATATAAAAGAAGTTTTAGCTCAACTAACATATATCGATATGGTTGATGCTTATGTTATAGATAATACAAATCCAAAATACGCATATACAGATGCAGGTGTTCTTGAAAAGATTCTAAGTGGCGAATTTGAAAGTGAGACGCAAAAATATTGTGCATTATTCAATTATATTTATTACAACACAAATATTGACTATACATTATATTTGCTAAAGACAATAAATGAATTGAAATTATCTGATTCTTTGGCTATTTCATATCTTGCAAATGAATGTAAACAAAATATGATTCCACTTGCAAACAAATTAGATATTGCTCTATATGGTGAAGATATTATTAATATGCAACAATATGAAGAGGTTAAGCTTGTTGCAAATAAGGCTACATATGGTAGAGATTATAAAGCTGCGCAATGTGGATATCATGTAAGAATTGGTGAAAGCGCAAAGATAGATTTCAAGTCTTTAATTGTGTCTGAAGAAGAATTTGAAGTAGAAGGCGTATATGGACAAGAAGGCGCTTGGGCAAGACAAGAAGATGGAACATTCATTTATACTCCAAACGAAAATAAATTGAAAGATTCATATAGATTAAATTTGAAAGCAAAAGATGGCAAGGTTGTATCCTTATATGGAAACATAACAGTAGATATTGCGGTATCTGAATATGATGTATATAACGATGTATCTTGCAATACTTTGGATGAGGCTATTAAACAATTAAAGAATATGACTATAACGACAAAATCGTCTATTTTGAAGGCTGAAATCCCAAGAGAGACACAAGAGAGCGAATCAAAGTCTTTTGCGGTTGCAAAGGGCGCATTTGAAATTAAAGAGACAGGAACGTACTATTTGTATCTAAAGAGTTCAGGATTATGTAGTGTTAAATTTGGTGTTGAAGAATATTCAGAAGAAATATTCCGTAACTCTTTAACTGTAGGTAATTATACACAGGAATTGTCATATAAAGCTAAGCTTGAAAAGGGATATAAATACATTTATACGATATACAATTTGTCTAACCAAGGATCTGGATTTGCAACATTGGGAATTCAAAAAGGCGATGGGGAGATTGAAGATATTGATGATAGATATCTTGTATATCCAAAATTGACAAGAAACAATATCGTAGAATATATAAATCCTCAAAAATATATTGACGCTATAGATCAACAAGAAGTTGAATATACACCAATTAAGACGGCTAAGATTGCACAATTTATGAATATTGATGAATATGAAATTGGGCAAGTTAGTGAAGTAATTGAGAAGAATTCAAAAGTATCTTTTGTTTTACCATTTAGCGAAATTAGTGTTGTGAATTATTTGATGATTAATGTTCATGATATGGAGGACGTTAAATTGAAGCTTTATGGTGGTACATCATTTAAGCAAAATCTAGCAGAAGAAACTCTTGTTAATGGGGATAATATAATTGAATTTAATGAAATGAACATCGATGGAATAAAGCTTGAATTTACATCTCCAAAGAATTATAGATTAGCAATTGATTCTATTATAGTAGGTAAGTATGTAAGTGCCATGAGTATTGTGCCATCTACATCAACAGATATAGAATATATCTCTGAATGGGCTACATCTAAAGAATATATTGCTATAAACGGCTCGTTGGCTGTAACGCAATCAAAAGATTCTGAATTAAGTTATTCATTTAATGGTAACGAAATATCAATATATGCTACAGTTGGCCCAATGTTTGGATCAGCTAAGATTACAATAGATGGTCAAGATAAAGGACAAATCGATTTAAATAACATAAAAGTTAATTGCTCTCAATTAGTGTATACAACTAAATTAAAAGATGGCGACCATGTTCTTAAAATTAGTGCAGTTGATGAAACTCCAATTAATCTTGACTATTTAGCAGTAGCAGCATTTGGCGAAACTCAAAACAAGAATGATTTCTCAAAGCTTTGGTATGTAGCTATTATTCCTGGAATATTGATAATTGTTGCCATCGTATTTATATCTTTAGATATTAGAGAAAAGAAGAAATCTAAAGAGATTAAAGATAATTAATTTATTAATTAAGCGTATTTTTTAGCACTCGCAATGGTTGAGTGCTAATTTTTTGCAAATTTTTGTTCAAAAAGTATTGACATTATATTTTATGGGTGTATAATGATTTTAGCAATCGAAGAAAGCGAGTGCCAAAATTTATAAAAGAGGAAGCTAAAGCATGAAGGATAAAACAGGATTATCTGAAAGAAGAAAAAAGATTTTGAATGCATTAGTAGATAGTTATATATCTGATGCAGAGCCAATATCTTCTTCTGCAATTAAAGAAAAGTATATGCCTGATGTATCTACGGCAACAATTAGAAGTGAATTAGCAACTCTTG
>CAMNMY010000116.1 GCA_946545105.1 uncultured Clostridia bacterium | reverse complement strand
GCCCTTCAAGAGATAGATAAAGATACTGATTTTGTAATAATCCATGATGGAGCAAGACCATTTGTCACCAAACAGATTTTGGATGATGCCATTGATACAGCAATTAAATATGGTAACGCCATTACCTGCGTATCCCCTGTTGATTCAATAAGGCAAATTGATGGAGATTCTACAAAGACATTAGATAGAGACAAAATTCTTTTGGTTCAAACTCCACAAATATTTAAATATGATTCTATTTTGCGTGCATACGCTCTTGCGCGTAATGACAATAATTTAAATTATAAAGATGATGCTTCCCTATATGAGCATTACATTGGAAAAGTATATATAACAAACGGAAGCAAAGATAATATTAAAATTACGACGAAGGATGATTTGTGTCATCTTATCCCTAATCACTATTATGTTGGATGCGGTTGGGATACACATGAACTTGTAGAAGGAAGAAAACTAATATTAGGCGGAATAGATATTCCTCACACAAAAGGCCTTTTAGGTCATAGTGATGCAGATGTTTTAACACACGCAATTATGGATGCACTTTTAGCAGCATCCCACAATAAAGATATTGGTCATCTATTCCCTGATACCGACCCACAATACAAGGGAATCTCTTCGTTGCTTTTACTAAAAGAAGTTGTTAAAATACTAAATAGTGATGGTTATGTTATAAATAACATCACAGCGGTTATTATGGCCCAAAAGCCAAAGCTTGCACCACATTTAGATAATATACAAGCTATGCTTGCCAACACTATGGGAATTGAAGAAAGTAAGATAACGCTAACCTCTACGACTACAGAAAAATTGGGGTTAATTGGACATGAAGAAGCAATATCTGTAAATGCATATTGCTCACTATATAAGGATTAATATGGAAAACAAAAAGAGTTTAACAAAGAAAGATATCACAGCAACAGATGCAGTTTATATTATATTCACAATAATCATTGGTTTTTGCTTTTTAGCTTGTGCTATAGTTTCACTATTTTTAATAGTATGTGGATGCATTTGGCTAGTTAAATCTTTCTCTCTAGAAAGCTCTAAGGTGTTTAAAGCTTTAGCTTTAGATATAATAATGCTTCTATCTTCTGCTTTATTTGTTTGGTTAGATGTAAGAATTTTCTTCACTGTTAAAAATTCAATATCTGCATATCTTGAAGAAAGAAAAGAAATACTTTCAAATATTGAAAAAGAAGAAAATCAAACCGAAGAAAACAAAGAAAATCAATCTTTATAAATCACTTGTGATTTAACTGCATAGTGATCTGAATAGTAGACGGAATTACCGTCTATTTCTTTATGTTCTTGAAGAATATCAAAGTTTCTTACATAAAAATCTTTATCTACGAATATAAAATCAATAGAGTCTTTAAAAGATAGTTTATCCTCGCTTGCTCCAAAATCTTGGTATGTTATACCAGTATCTGTCGTTTTTGCTACAGCTTGTGTTGAATTCATTTTCTCCGCAATCGCCTTATAGCAATTTTCCTTTTTCGTTGCGTTAAAATCCCCACAAACAATAGCCTTTTTATCATCTTTAGATAGTCTATCTAAAATCATATTAATTTCTTTTTCTCTAACTTCTTTACCCATTACTTCTAGATGAACACTATACACACTTAATTCTTTTTGTGTCTCAATATTTTTCAATACTGCATGAACGCAAATTCTTAAGAATGCTGCTCCAAAGCCTTTAGATTCTTTATTTGGAGTTTCAGATAGCCAGAACATATCTTTTGAGACAAGTTCGTATTTATCTTTTTTATAAGCAATAGATAATCCTTCTTGCTCTCCATCTTTAGATCTTGAATACCAAACAAATTCATATTCTTCAAGCCCAGTGGCAAGCGCAGCATTTTGATTACTCTTTACTTCTTGCATGCAAATAATATCTGGAGTTTGTTCCTTTATTTGCTCAATCATATAAGGTTTTCTTACACTCCAACTACGTGTTCCACCATCCGCAAGTGTGTCTTGTCGGATATTATAGCTCATAATGGTAATTTCTAAGCCTTCTGGCTCAACTTCTTTTTCCTTGCAGCCAATAAGGCTGAAGCATGAAATAACTAAAATTAGTACTAGTCCTACTACTATAACCCTTTTCATTACAAATTAAATCTTAACGGCATTATCTCATCGAGCGTATATACCTTTTCTTCACCTTTTTCTAATAATATTATTTTAAAATCCCCTTTACAGAACTCATTCATAACTTCTCTACAAGCCCCACAAGGTGGGCAAAATACCAAATCATCTTTACCGCCAACTATTGCTATCGCCTCAAATTCTCTTTCACCATCGTATACTGCTTTAAAAAACGCTGTGCGTTCTGCGCAGTTTGTTAGAGAAAATGATGCGCTCTCAATATTAGCCCCTTCATAAATTTTTCCGCCTTTTGTTAAAAGCGCTGCGCCAACCTTGAAACTAGAATATGGAACATATGCATGTTCTCTTGCTTTTATTGCTCTATCTATTAATTCTTTATACATCAGGCTTGACCTCCTTATAAAGAGACTTTGACATCTTAATATTTTGGACATTCAAAATATCTAATACTGTTCCTGCCACATAATTAAAGCCGGCTCTTGTGCCAAGATTCTTTGGCAAAATCCTTGCTCCATATATTAAAAGTGGAACATATTCTCTTGAATGGTCAGTTGATGGCGTTAATGGATCGCAACCATGATCTGCTGTAATCATCAAGACATCATCATCTTTCATGTTATGAACAAATACGCCTAAATATTTATCAAAAGAAGAAATCGCTTTTGCATATCCGTCAACATCATTTCTATGTCCATACAACATATCAAAATCAACCAAATTCACAAAGCATAGTCCATCGAAATCTTCTTTTTGAAGATTTAGTGTTATTTCCATACCTTCATCATTGCCTTTTGATGTATATGCTTTTGTAATACCAGATCCTGCAAAGATATCGCAAATTTTTCCAACTGATATAACATCCTTACCTGCCTCTTGCAGAATATTTAAGAGAGTCTTTTGAGGAGGCACCAATGAAAAGTCATGCCTATTTGGAGTTCTTGTATAATCACCATCTTTACCAATAAATGGACGCGCTATAATACGGCCTACGCCGTATTTTCCTTGCATGATTTGTCTAACCTTTTTGCAGTAATCATAAAGCGTATCTAAAGGAACAACATCTTCGTGCGCAGCTATTTGAAGTACTGAATCTGCAGAAGTATAAACTATAAGTTTACCTGTCTTAACATGCTCATCCCCAAACATTTTTATTACTTCTGTTCCAGAAAATGGCATATTACATAAAACACCACGGCCAGTTGCCTCTTTTATAGCATCTATTACGCTCTTTGGAAATCCTTTTCTAAATGTTGGGAATTTTTCTGGTAATACATACCCGGCCATTTCCCAATGCCCAGTAGTTGTATCTTTGCCTGGACTCAATTCAGACAATCTAATATAAGCAGCCTTTGGATCTTTTGATGGAACTATTTGAGATTGAACTCCATCTATATTAAATAAACCCAACTTTTGCAAGTTTGGGGCATTAAAAAAAGGAGAAGACGCAACAGATCTTAAAGTATTGCTACCTTCATCCCTATATTTTCTAGCATCAGGCATTTCGCCTATGCCAAAACTATCTAATACAATTAGAAAAACCCTACTCATTCATTTCCCTCTGCTTTACTATTTTAACAATAGATGAGGTCCCAAGTCTATCACAACCTAAATTTAGATAGTCCCAAGCATCTTCGATTGTTCTAATTCCGCCCGCAGCTTTCATCTTAACTTCAGGCCCAATAAACTTTTTAAATAGGATTATATCCTCTTTTGTTGCACCGG
>CAMNMY010000115.1 GCA_946545105.1 uncultured Clostridia bacterium | reverse complement strand
TATTTACAAGTGAAAGCGTAACAGAAGGACATCCAGATAAAGTTTGCGATAAAATTTCAGACGCAATTTTGGATGCATTAATTGAAAAAGACCCATATGCTAGAGTTGCTCTAGAAACATGCTGTAAGACAGATTTTGTATTACTAATGGGCGAAGTTACTTCTAATGAAGTAATTGATTATGAAAACATTGCAAGAAAGGCAATTTTAGAAATTGGCTACGATAGAGACAATGAAGGCTTTAACGGAAATACATGTATCGTTGAAGTTAGAGTTGGTAGACAATCTCCAGATATTGCACAAGGCGTTAACTCAAGTGTAGAGAATAGAACTGATGGTTCAGATAAATATGATTTAACTGGCGCAGGCGACCAAGGTATGATATTTGGTTATGCATGTAATGAAACGGAAGAATTGATGCCAATGCCAATTTCTTTAGCACATAAATTAACAAGAAAATTAACTGAACTTAGAAAGAATGGAACTCTTCCATTCCTAAGACCAGATGGAAAATCTCAAGTAACTGTTGTTTACGAAGATGGTAAGCCAGTAGGTGTAGATGCAGTAGTTGTATCAACACAACATACAGAAGATATTACAACTGAAGAATTGAGAAAACAAGTTAAGCAATATGTAATCGATTCAGTAATTCCTGCAAATCTAATATCAAAAGATACAAAGATTTATATTAATCCAACAGGCAAGTTCGTAATTGGCGGACCAAATGGAGATAGTGGTGTAACAGGAAGAAAGATTATCGTAGATACATATGGTGGCTACTGCCCACATGGTGGTGGTGCATTCTCAGGAAAGGACCCAACAAAGGTAGATAGATCTGCTGCATATATGGCAAGATATGCTTGCAAGAATATCGTTGCTGCTGGATTGGCAGATAAGTGCCAAATTGAAGTAGCATATGCTATTGGTGTTGCTCGTCCAGTTTCTATTCAAGTAGATACATTTGGAACAGGCAAAATCGCTGAAGAAAAGATTTCTGAAATCATTTCTAAAGTCTTTGACTTCAGACCACTTGCAATTATTGAAAAATTACATTTAAGAGAACCAATCTTTGGAAAAACTACGAACTATGGCCACTTCGGAAAAGAAGGACTTCCATGGGAACAATTAGACAAAGTTGAGGAGATCAAGAAGGCGGTAGAAGAGCTTTAATGCGATTAGAAGGGGAAGTAACCAGCATTATATACTCAAATTGCGAAACGGGATATACAATCCTTGAGATTTTTTCGGGCGTGCAATTTGTTTCTTGTGTTGGCTATTTTCCTGAACTCTTCGAAGGCGAAAAAGTCGTACTTGATGGTGAGTTCGTTCAAGATCAAAAGTATGGCGAACAATTTAGAGTAGAAAAATGTGCATGTTTGTTGCCAGATAAAAAAGATGAAATGATTTCTTATTTGGCATCAGGTTTATTTAGGGGCATTAAGGATAAAACAGCTCAAAAGATAGTAGCAAAATTTGGGGATGAAACATTTGATGTGCTTGCAAACGACCCAGTGAAGCTTGCAACAGTCAAGGGAATATCTCTAGATAGAGCAATAGAGCTTGTTGAACGCTTTAATAGCCTCATTTTTGTTAAGAATTTAATAATTGAGCTACAATCCCACGAACTAACAATAAACACAATATTGAAGCTATATAAGGCTTATGGTGAGGATACTAAAAGAGTATTAGAAGCTAACCCATATCAAATAATCAAAGATATTGATGGTTTTGGCTTTTTAACAGCAGATAAGATAGCTCTAAAACTTGGCTATGAGAAAAAAGGTGATGAAAGAATAAAGGCTGGCATCATGTATACTGTAACTGACGTTGCAGATAAATTGGGCCACACTTATTTATATCATGACGATTTATTATATAGAACAATTGATTTGCTAGCATTAGATAGAGCTTTTGATGAAGACTTAGTTGAGACTTGTTTGAGAAAGCTTGAAGATGAAAATGAAATTATTTCTTTGGAAGTTGAAGAAAGAGAAGTTATTATGAGCAAGGTGCTTTATGATAACGAAAAATATATAGCAAAGAAATTGATCGAATTATCTATAAGTTCTCAAAACACTTTCTATATGGACTTGGATAATGATTTAGAAAACTACCAAAAACTAAACGGAATACAACTAGATGAAAAACAAATAGAAGCTATAAAGAATTCTTTAATGTATGGTGTGTCTATAATTACCGGAGGACCTGGTACAGGTAAGACTACAATTATTAAGGCTATTTGTGCAATGCTTTCAAATATTCAAAAGTCATTTGCTCTATGCGCGCCAACAGGAAGAGCAGCAAAGCGTATGACAGAGTCTACAGGCTACGAATCTAAGACAATCCATAGATTGCTCGGTTTAGTGGTAGAAGACGGCGCAATGCGCTTTAAATACAACGAGACAAACAAATTAGAAGTAGATGTGGTCATTGTAGATGAAACATCTATGTGTGATACATATATTACAAAGTCGCTATTAAAGGCATTAAATTCAGGAACTAGAATTATATTTGTTGGAGATAAAGATCAATTGCCATCAGTTGGAGCAGGAAATGTGCTATCTGATATGATTAATTCAAACGTTCTTCCAGTTAGTTATTTAAAGAGAATCTTTAGACAAGATGAAGGGTCTATGATTTCAATAAATGCTCACGATGTTAATTCAGGCAAGATGATTAAGTTAGACAATAAGGCTAGTGACTTTTTCTTCTCGTCAGTAGATAAATATGCAGATTTAGTACCAACATTATCTGAAATGGTATCAAAGCGTATTCCTAATTATTTCAAAGTATCTCAAGATGATATTCAAATCTTAGCTCCAGCAAAGAAGGGTCTTGCTGGAATAGATAAGTTAAATGAACAATTACAAGATATTCTTAATCCAAGAAAGGATGGGGAAGAACTTGTCATTGGAACTAGAAGATTTAGAGTTGGAGATAAGGTAATACACATCAAGAATGACTACGAACTTGAATGGGAAGCAGAAGATGGAATGTCTGGCCGTGGTGTATTCAATGGAGAAATGGGCGTTGTTAGAGCAGTTGATGTTTACAACAAGGATATGTTGGTTGAATATGACGACACAAGAAAGGTCGTATATAGTATGGGCAACTTTGATGAGATTCAATTAGCATATGCAATTACTGTTCATAAGTCTCAAGGTAGTGAATTTAAAGTTGCTGTTTTAGTGCTACTTGAGAACAATCCAATGTTGGCTACAAGAAACCTTCTATACACAGGTATCACTCGTGGTAAGCAAGCTGTTGTAATTTTAGGCACAAAGCAAGTTGTATCTAAGATGATAGCAAACAATATTATCATTAAGCGTAACTCTATGCTATTAAAATTCTTGCAAGAGGAGTATGAATATTCAAGATGAAGTTCTGTGTTATAGTTAATCCATATTTCGATAGCGAAGATTATTTATACCAAGCAAAAAGAATTAAAGAAGAATTCAATTTGCGTTCTATTGAGTGCGATATTTTAAACAACAAGAATTTCTTAGCAAGAATAGAAGATAGCAATATATCTACAAAGCTTCAAAATTATACAGCCATAATCTTTTGGGACAAAGATAAATATTTGCTTGAGATGTTAGATAGGGCAGGCTTTAAGATTTTTAATTCAAAAGATGCCATTGAAGTGTGCGATGACAAGATGATGACATACATTGCATTAACAAAAAACGCTATACGTATGCCAAAAACACTGCCAGGACTACTATGTTTTACTAAAAATGCGCATATTTCAAATGAAACTATAAATGAGATTGAAAGCACTTTTAAATACCCTCTAATAATAAAAGAATCGTTCGGTTCTTTAGGAAAGAGTGTATATCTTATCCAAA
>CAMNMY010000114.1 GCA_946545105.1 uncultured Clostridia bacterium | reverse complement strand
ACACTCAAGCGAAAAAAGAAACGAATATGGGTGTTTGACTACACCAATATACCAAGCATCCACATTCGTTCATGAGGGATTAGAAGATACATCAAAATATAGTTATTCTAGACTAGCAAATCCTACCCGTTCGCATTTAGAAAACTTAGTAGCTAAGCTTGAAAACGGTACAAGTGCATATGCGTTTTCAAGTGGAATGGCTGCCATTACTACGGCTATCAAATTGATAAAGCCACCAGCTCATATAATCGCATCAGATGATCTATATGGCGGCAGTATAAGATTGTTTTCAAACGATGCATTATCATACGGGTATGATTTTGATTTCATAGATACTTCAAACCTAGATCTTGTAAAAAGCAAGATTAGAAAGGATACAAAAGCAATTTATATTGAGACGCCATCTAACCCATTAATGCAAGTTTCAGATATTAGCGCAATCGCTAAAATCGCTAAAGAAAACAATTTGCTATTCTATGTAGACAACACATTCTTAACTCCATATTTTCAAAAGCCATTGGATTTAGGTGCAGATGTAGTAGTGCATAGTGGAACAAAATTCTTAGGCGGCCATAATGATGCGCTTGCAGGATTCGCAGTAGTTAAAGACGAAGCTTTGAGTGAACAACTTGCATACCTATATAAAACTGTTGGTGCCTGTTTAGCTCCATTTGATTCTTTCTTAATTGAAAGAGGTATAAAGACATTACCACTTCGTATGGATAGAATAAATGCAAACGCTAAAGAGGTTGCTAAGTGGCTAAGAAATAATCCAAAAGTTAAGAAGGTATATTATGTTGGTTTTGAAGACAATAAGGATTATGAAGTTACCAAAAAGCAAGCATCAGGCAATGGTGGCATGATATCGTTTGAATTAATAGAAAGCCGATATGTATCGCAAATTTTGCAACACGTAAAGGTTTTTCAATACGCAGAAAGCTTAGGCGGAGTAGAGAGTTTAATTACTTTCCCTAAGAAACAAACACACGCAGACGTTCCAGAAAGCATTCTAAATGCTAAAGGAATTAACGACAGATTCTTACGCATTTCAGTAGGAATTGAAAACATAGAGGATCTAATAGAGGACTTAAAAGAGGCATTTGGATATGAAGTATAATTTTGATGCAGTTATCAACAGAAAGAATACTAATAGCTTAAAATATGACTTTGCGCTTCAACGTAAAAGACCTGAAGATGCCATTCCTCTTTGGGTTGCCGATATGGATTTTGAAACGTTAGATGAAGTAAAGACAGCATTAGTACAAAAAGCTAACCATGGTATCTTTGGATACTCAGAACCATTGGATAGATATTTCAATGCATTACATTCTTGGTTCAAAAAATATCATGATTGGGATATTGATACATCTAAAGTTGTTTTGGCGTGTGGTGTTGTTTTTGCAATAGCTGCTACAATTAGAGCGCTAACAAAAGAAAATGATGCGGTGCTTATTTGCCAACCAGTTTATTATCCGTTTGAAGAAACAATCAAGGTTAATAATAGAAAGCTAGTTGTTAGCGAATTGAAAAATGTAAATGGTCATTATGAAGTAGACTTTAACGATTTTGAACAAAAAATCATTGATAACGATGTTAAACTTTTCGTTCTCTGTAATCCTCACAATCCTGTTGGTAGAGTTTGGACTAAAGAAGAATTGGAAAGAATTGGAGATATTTGTTTAAAGCATAAGGTCTTTGTTATATCTGATGAGATTCACGCAGACTTCACATATGAAGGACACAAGCATATTGTATTCTCGACAGTGAAGAAAGAATTTGAAGATAACTGTATCGTCTGTAGTGCGCCAACTAAAACATTTAACTTGGCAGGATTACATATTTCAAATATCTACATTCCAAATGACAGCGTAAGAAGAAAATATAAACTTGAAATGGATAGGATTGGTTATAGCCAGTCAAACATTATGGGTATTATCGCTTGCCAAGCTGCTTATGAATATGGCGATGAATGGCTAACACAATTAAAACAATATTTAAAAACGAACTTAGATTTCGTTCGAGATTACATTAACATATCTTTAAAAGATTTAACTTTAGTAGAACCAGAAGGCACATATCTAATCTGGATAGATTGTAGAAAATTGGGCCTATCAAATAAAGAATTAAAAGAACTAATTAATATCAAAGCAAAAGTGTGGGTAGATGATGGCTATGTATTTGGACAAGGCGGAGATGGCTTTATACGAATCAATATAGCTTGCCCACAAAGTACGCTAAAAAGAGCGTTAGATAATATTAAAGCAGTATTATCTTAAATCTTTTATTGTTTTCATTAATAATATTTATTATTCCCATGTTGACAAGGCATGGGATTTTTTATACAATAGAAACGATAGTTGTTCTATCATTTTGAGAGATAACATATCAAAAGGGGTACAATTGTAAGTATTAAAGAAGCTAAAATTAAGTTTATTGTGGATACAGCACAAGAAATGTTTTTCAAAAAAGGAATTCGTGAAGTAACAATTAGAGATATCGCACAAGAGGTAGGTGTTGGAGAAGCTACTATGTATAGGCACTTCTCTAAAAAGCAAAATATTGTATTAGCCGTTGCAATGTCAGTATTTAGTTCAGTATCTCAAGATTACTTCCATCAATCTCAATATAAAACTGGATACGACAAGATTGAAGCATTCTATAGAAGTTTTTATGACATCTTCAAGGCTCATAAAGACTATTTTAATTTCTTAGCAGAATTTGATTTATATATTGCAGAACAATCAACAGATTTAGGTGCATACGAAAATGCAATAAGAACATTCTTTGATGATTTTAGTTATGCATACAATCTAGGTATAAAAGATGGCTCATTAGAGGCAATTGACAATTTAGAAGTTTTCTATTTAGCAACAACTCATTCAATTTTGGAATTATGTAAAAAGCTTGCTGCTGATGCAAAGGTATTAAAGCAAGATGGCAAGTATATGGAAAAAGAGATCGAAATGTTGATAAATGTTTATCTATATAGAATAAAGAAGAATTGATAAGGAGAAGGGAATTATGGAACAAGCAACACAATCAGTAGGAAAGAGATTATCTAAAAAGCAAATTTGGATATTCGCTTTAGGACAATTGGGATGGTCAACACTAAGCGGTATTATTGGCGCTTGGCTTGTAACATTCTATTTACCAACATCAGGAGATATTCAAGCAGGTGCTACTCAATTTATTCATCCTGGTCTAGTTATTGGAGGATTTTTGACAATCCTTGGTTTGATTACTGCATTATCAAGAATATTTGATGCGGTAACAGATCCACTTATTGCTTCAATTTCAGACAGAAGTAAAAATAAGAGAGGAAGAAGAATTCCATTCATGCAATATGCAGCAATCCCATTAGCGATTGTTACAGTTTTGCTATTCTGGGCTCCAGTTAATGCAATCTCTGGTATTAACATTGTTTGGATTTCAATATTCGTTATTTTATTCTATTTATTTATGACAATGTATTGTACTCCATATAATGCGTTGATTTCTGAATTTGGTAAAACACAAGAAGATAGAATGGCAATTTCTACTGCTATTTCATTAACATTCTTCGGTGGTACATTACTTGCTTATACACCTTTCGTATTTGCAGGCGTTTTAAGAGGTATGGGCGTTGGCTTCTCTATGAGTTATAGAATTATGTTTATCATACTATCTGCAATCGCTGCAGTTTGTATGTTATTACCAACATTCCTATTAAATGAAAGAGATTTCGTAGAAACTCAACCATCAAATGCAAATATGTTTAAATCACTTGCTGCTACATTTAAGAATAATGAATTCAAGGTATTCACAAGTTCAGATATTATGTACTGGGTTGGTTTAACATTATTCCAAACAGGACTTCCTTTCTTCGTAAAGGTATCTATGC
>CAMNMY010000113.1 GCA_946545105.1 uncultured Clostridia bacterium | reverse complement strand
ATACTCCATCAACTCTCTTTACATCAGCTGAGATAACAACACATTGGTTACCATATAACTTAGCTGCCTCATAAATTAGGTTTGGATTCTTTATAGCACCAGTGTTAACAGAGACTTTATCTGCTCCACATTTTAAAACTCTATCAAAATCTTCAACAGTATTAATACCACCGCCAACTGTCAATGGAATAAATACTGACTTTGCTGTTTCGCATAGAATATCTGTGAATAATGCTCTTTCTTCAAATGATGCAGAAATATCATAAAAGACTAATTCGTCTGCGCCATTTGCACTATAGTATTTTGCAAGATCGATTGGAGATGAGACATCATTAACGTTCTTAAAGTTAACGCCTTTTACAACTCTTCCATTCTTTACATCTAGACATGGTATTATTCTCTTTGTAATCATTTGGTTACCTCAATTGCTTCTTTCAAATCAACAGCACCAACATAGTATGCCTTACCAACAATTGCTCCATGTATATTTAGGCTTGCAAGTGTTTTTAAATCATCTAATGATGATACTCCACCGGATGCGATGACATCAAAAGTATAGTTTGTCAATTTTTTATACAATTCTACGTTTGGTCCCATCATGGCTCCATCTTTAGAAATATCAGTACAAATTACTGTTTTTACGCCTATGTTTTGGATTTTTTGACAAAAATCGAATGCATCAAGCTTTGATTTTTCAACCCAACCCTTAACCGCAACGAATCCATCTTTTATGTCAACACCAACTGCAATTTTGTTGCCAAATCTTACAATTGCGTCCTTCAAAAATGTTTCATTTTCTACAGCTATTGTTCCAAGGATGACTCTATCTAATCCCGCGTTGATATACGCCTCAATTGTTTCTAATGAACGTATGCCACCACCTATTTCACAGAACAATCCTGTTTCTTTTTTTATTGCTTTGACAACTTCAATATTTGGAGTTGTTCCATCCTTTGCTCCTTCTAGATCTACAAGGTGAATATATGTTGCTCCTAGTTCTTTAAACTTCTTTGCAACCTCCAAAGGATTATTTGAGTAAACAGTCATTTGATTATAATCACCTTTAAATAATCTAACTGCTTTTTTATCGTATAAATCTATTGCTGGATAAATGTTCATCTTAGTCCTCACAAAAAGCTTTTAGGATTCTAAGTCCTACATCGCCACTCTTTTCTGGGTGGAATTGGCAACCATATACATTACCGTTTTGAACGGCAGCTGTTAGAGGTGCTCCATAGTTTGTATCAGCAATTAAAGAATCATTACAATTTGCTGCATAATATGAATGAACAAAGTAAACATAATCGCCATCTTTGATGTATTTAAAAATCTTAGATGGTTTTTTGATAGATAATGCGTTCCATCCAATTTGAGGAATTTTCAAATCTTGAGGAATAACCTCTTTAATTGGTCTTACTTCTCCCTTCACAAATCCAAGTCCTTCGAATTCTCCATTTTCAAAGCTCTTATCAAATAGCATTTGCATACCAAGACAAATACCCATTAGAGGAATTCCTTTATCTACAGCTTGCTTTAGAACTTTATCTAGGCCTGATTCTTTCAACTTTCTTGCAGCATCTTCAAATGCTCCAACGCCAGGCAATATTATTCTATCTGCGCTTAAAATCTCGTCAGGGTTAGATGTTACAATTGCTTTTATATCAATTGCAGCAAATGAACTCTTAAGGGAGAATAGATTACCTACACCGTAATCAACAATAGCAACCATTATAGAACTCCTTTTGTTGATGGGACTTCGTCTTTAAATCTTTCATCAATTGCAACAGCTTTTTGCAAAGTGTGCCCAACTGATTTATATGCACCTTCAATAATGTGGTGAGTATTTGTACCAGCAAGTTTTCTAATGTGTAAGCCAACGTTTGCTTTTCTTACAAATCCTAACCAGAATTCTTCAACTAATTCTGTATCGAAATCTCCAACTCTCTTTGCTCTTAGTTGTAGATCAATACCTAAATAACTTCTACCTGAGATATCAATAGCAGACAAAACTAATGCCTCATCCATAACTAATGTTGTATCTCCATATCTAACGATACCCTTCTTATCTCCGATAGCTTTATTAAATGCTTCACCTAGAGCAATACCGATGTCTTCAACTGTGTGGTGATAATCAACATTTGTATCGCCTTTGCAGTAAACATCTAAATCAAAACGAGCGTGTTTTGCTAAAAGTGTTAGCATGTGATCCAAAAATCCACATCCAGTATCAATGTTAGAAGCACCAGTTCCATCTAATTCTAGGAATAGTTTAATGTCTGTTTCTTTTGTTTTTCTTTCAATTTTAGCGTTTCTCATTTTGACTCCTCCAAAATTTCTTTTACTTTTTGAATTAATGTATTCATTTGGTCAATATTACCTATGGTAATACGAACAAAATCTTTTAGTCTATCTTTATTGAAATATCTAACTAAAACACCTTTGTCTTTTAAAGATTTGTATAGATACTCGCCAGATACTTTTGCATTCTTTGAGAATATAAAGTTTGCTGATGAATTTAATGTTTCAAAACCAAGCTTATTTAGTTCGTTTATAGTATATTCTCTATTCTTTTTTATTGTTTCACAATTTTTAATTGTGTATTCATTGTCTTTTATTGTACCAATACCAACGGCCATTGTCATTCGATTTACATTATATGGGTTTTGTGAATATCTAATAGTATTTAAATCTTGAATGATCTTTTTATTTGCAAATCCCATACCTAATCTAGCGCCTGCCATAGAACGAGATTTTGAGAATGTTTGAGTAACTAATAAATTATCGTATTTGTTAATCAAAGATACTGCACTCTCGCCACCAAAATCTACATACGCTTCATCAATTACAACAATGTTATCTTTATTCTCATCTAATATGCATTCAATATCTTTTAAAGATATAGCTATACCTGTAGGTGCATTTGGATTAGCAATAAAGATTGTTGCCTTTAGATTTTTATAGTCATTAATGTTCAATTCGTATTTGTCGTTTAGCGGAATAATCTTATATGGCACTTTATTGATTTCAGCAAAAACTTGATAGAATCCATAAGTGATATCTGCAAAAGCAGCTGGAGTCTTTTGATCACAATAAGCCATAAATGCAAAATTCAAAATTTCATCTGAACCATTAACCATGATTATTTCATCTTTATCTAGGTTGTATAGCTTTGCTATCTCCTCTCTTAATAAAGTACAATCTGGATCTGGATATAGATTCAAATCTTGTGCTGCTTGAATCGCATATTCTTGTGCCTTTTGAGATGGTGGGAATGGCGATTCATTTGTGTTTAGCTTTACATATTTTTTGTCCTTAGGTTGTTCACCTGGTACATATGGAGCTAAATTACTATACTTTTCTGAAAAATACTTACTCATATTATTCCTCAAATCTAATTGTTGCGCTCTTTGCGTGTCCTGTTAGGCCTTCTTTTGTTGCAAAATATGCTATATCGTCTTTTACTTTAGATAATGCATCTTTTGAATACTTAATGTATTGTGTCTTCTTTACAAAATCATCACAAGATAAAGGTGATGAGAATTTTGCTGTTCCTGAGGTTGGAAGTGTGTGGTTAGGGCCAGCTAGATAATCCCCTAATGCTTCTGGCGTATATCTTCCCATAAACACAGAACCAGCATGCTTAATCTTGTCTAGATAGTCTTCTGGATTATCTAAGCATAACTCTAAGTGTTCTGGAGCAATTTCATTTGCAATATCAATAACGATATCTAAATTATCTGCAACGATAATCTTTCCATTTGTATCAATAGATACACGAGCGATATCTTCTCTGTCCAATTTCTTTAATTGCTCTTCAATCTCTACTTGTACAGCTTTTGCTAAATCCATAGAATCTGTAACTAATACGGCAGAAGCCATTTGATCGTGT
>CAMNMY010000112.1 GCA_946545105.1 uncultured Clostridia bacterium | reverse complement strand
TCGGTGCGTACCGAAGGAGAGATTATGGATAACAAGAATAAACGTTCTGTTTTAAAATATATCATTGTAACTGCAATAGCAATTTTGCTTATTGTCTTATTGTGGATGGTAATTTACAGAAACCAAAACAAACCACAAGAAGTTTCTTACGATACAATGATTTCTCAAATTAAAAACGGAGAAGTAACAGGTATTTATGTGCAAGGTGGATATACCGTGTACTACACAACAGATGCAGATTTAACAAAGTTTAATAAGAATCCAACAACTTATGCCAAAAAATTTGCGCAAGCTCCATCAAGAACAGTCTTCAGCGAAGATATTAAAGAAATTGGTGGCGTAACAGCAAAGATTACTTATGATAATCCATCTACAACAAATTCATGGACATCATATATTGTTCCAGTTGCTGGCTTATTAATTATGTTAGTAATGGTGTTCTTCCTATTTAGACAAATAGGAGGCCAAAATAAGCAAGCTATGTCTTTTGGTAAAACAAGAGCAAGATTAACAAGAAATGTTAAGATCAGATTTACAGATGTAGCAGGTGCAGAAGAGGAAAAAGAAGAACTAAAAGAAATCGTTGAGTTCTTAAAATCACCAGAAAAGTTCAAAAAGCTTGGTGCTAAAGTTCCAAAGGGAGTTTTATTAGTTGGTCCTCCAGGAACAGGTAAGACATTGTTTGCAAAGGCAGTCGCTGGTGAAAGTAATGTTAATTTCTTCTCTATAAGCGGTTCAGACTTCGTAGAAATGTTCGTAGGTACTGGTGCTGCCAGAGTAAGAGATTTATTTGATCAAGCGCAAAAGAATAAACCTTGTATCGTATTCATCGATGAAATCGATGCAGTAGGTAGACAACGTGGCGCTGGACTTGGTGGTGGTAACGATGAAAGAGAACAAACTCTTAACCAATTGCTTGTTCAAATGGATGGTTTCGAAGAAAGTACAGATATTATCGTAATGGCTGCAACAAACAGAGCAGACGTTCTAGATCCTGCTTTATTGAGACCAGGCAGATTCGATAGACAAATCTAT
Source organism: uncultured Clostridia bacterium (assembly GCA_946545105.1). Next base: position 2,868 of record CAMNMY010000112.1, on the reverse strand, counting down.
GTTCATATGCCAGATGTTAAGGGCAGAGAAGAAATTTTGAAGGTTCATTCAAGAAATAAGCCTTTGGCTCCAGATGTAACATTTAAGGTTGTTGCTAGAATGACAACAGGATTCAGCGGAGCTGATTTAGCAAATCTTTTAAACGAAGCTGCTATTTTGGCTGCTAGAAATAATCGTTCAGCAATCGTTATGGAAGATATCTTAGAAGGTATTAACAAAGTTATCGCTGGACCTCAAAAGAAGAGTAGAGTTGTAACAGATTCAGATAAGCGTATTACAGCATACCATGAATCAGGACATGCTATTGTTGCTAAGTTATTGCCAAACTGCGATGAAGTTCAAGAAGTAAGTATTATTCCTCGTGGACAAGCTGCAGGTTATACATTAACTAGACCAGAAACAGACGATAGCCACGTTACAAAGAACAAGTTAAACGACACAATTGCTATGATGCTTGGTGGCCGTGCTGCAGAAGATATTGTTATTAAAGATATCTCTACAGGCGCATCTAATGATATTGAAAGAGCATCAGGTATGGCAAGAAAGATGGTAGTTGAATGGGGTATGAGTGATGCTATTGGTAATATGTTCTTAGGCGCAGATAAAGAAGTTTTCCTAGGAAAAGATTATGGAACAGCACACAATTATTCAGAAGTAATGGCAGCTAAAATTGATACAGAAATTAAGGCAATCATTGATAAAAACTATGAAATTGCTAAAAATCTCTTGTCAAACAATAGAAAAATATTAGATAATATGGTCAAAGTTCTTTACGAGAAGGAAACAATCTATACAGAAGATGTAGATGCTTTATTCGAAGGAAAGAGCGCTAAAGAAGTTATCGAAGCAATTGATGCTCGAGAAGCTGCAAAAGAAAAATATAAGAAAGAGAATAACGAGATTAATCCAAAAATCGAGATTGTAGAGGAAAAGGATTTATTCAACGATCCAATTGAACCTGTTACAACAGTAGATAACAAGGACGATGCAAAGAATGAAGAATAGACAAGTTAAGATTATCGGCATAATTATTAACAAGATTAGCATTATTGCTAGTCTGCTTCTTCACACTCTAGACCTGCTAATAATTAGGTATAAGGGCGCTTGGCAAAGTTAATTGGATTATCTTAATTGAAGATTAGTTAATAAAGTCGGTTGCCCAAACAAAAAGAGGCGACCGATTTTTTTATTTAACTTAATTTGACATCAAGCGCGTATATAATATATAACTATTACACGCATAAATATAAAAATACATACAAAACAAGGAGTACAAAATGAAATTATCATTCTCAAACAACGGATGGGATGACAACTTTAAAACAATAGTTGATTTAGCAGCTAACTTTAAAGTAGATGGCATCGAAATCCATGATCCACACCAACCTTCTTTCGCTGAGGAAGAACCATTTAATGAGGAAAATATTGAAAAGACTCAAAAAATGCTTGGTGCTCATGATCTGAAAATTTCTTGTTTTGATGTAATCTCTAATATCGCCGATGAAACTAAATTATATGCAACTATTAAGGAAATTAAGTCAACAATTAAGTTGGCCAATAGATTTAATTGTCCATATGTTAGATTGCGTGCATTAAAAGTTAGATTTGGAATAGATGACTCAGTAGATGAAAAGGTAATCGAAACACTAAACTGTGTTATTGCTTGTGCAGAAGAAAACAACGTTACATTGTTAATTGAAACAATGGGTGTTTATGCAGATACAGAAAGATTAAGAACAATCTTAGCATATTTCAACAACGACCATATCGCAGCATTGTGGGACCCATCTCACACTGTTAACTTTGGTGGCGAAACACCAGCAAAGACAGTTGGTAACTTAGGCGCATATATTAAGCACGTACACATCAAAGATATTAAGAAAGAAGAAGGAAGATATAAATATTCTTTAATGGGTGAAGGCGAAATCCCATTTAAGTTAATCTTCGATGCTTTACGTTGTATTGACTATAGAAATTACTTATCTATCGAAATCAAATTACATAACTTAGTAAATGTTGATGCAAAGAAATTATTGACATCTTCTGTTGATTTCGTTCGTAAATATGAAAAGAAGACAACGGTTGAATTTACAGAAAATAATGGCGAATTATTCAAGAGTAAACGCGGAAAAGGCCAATACGTATGGGAAAAAGAGAAGTTAATTAACTACACATTCCCACAAGTTTTGGATAGAATGTGTGAAGAATTCCCAGACCAAATTGCTTTTGATTACACATTATATGATTACAAGCGAACTTATGTTGAATTTAGAAAAGATGTTGATACATTCGCAAGATCATTAATACATATGGGAGTAAAACCAGGCGATCACGTTGCTATTTGGGCAACAAACGTTCCAGCCTGGTATATTACTTTCTGGGCAACAATCAAGATTGGTGCTGTACTTGTAGCTATGAATACAGCATATAAGAGCCACGAAGCAGAATATCTATTAAAGCAATCAGATACACATACTGTTGTTATCGTTAAGGGATTTAGAGATTCTGATTATGCAGGTATCATCAATGAATTATGTCCAGAATTAGCATCTACAAGAAAGGGTGAACACTTACATGCTAAGAGATTACCATTCTTGAGAAACGTTATCACTATCGATTTTGATATGCCAGGATGCTACAACTTCAACGAAGCTATGAACTTAGCAGAAAACGTAGATATCGAAGAAGTATATAAGAGAGCTGCAAACATTGATGTAAACGATGTATGTAATATGCAATATACATCAGGAACAACAGGATTCCCTAAGGGCGTTATGTTAACACACTTCAATGTTGTAAACAATGGTAAGAATATCGGAGATAGAATGGATTTATCTACAGAAGATAGAATGATGATTCAAGTTCCAA
>CAMNMY010000111.1 GCA_946545105.1 uncultured Clostridia bacterium | reverse complement strand
TGTAGGTTGGATTAAATGTTCTTCAACCTTTTGGTCGTATACTTCATATAGAAGTTTGCCCCATGTTACATCATCTTCGTAATCTACGCCAATTTTCTTTGCTTGTGGCTTAAATACTTCAACATCGTCACTTGATGCAAAATCGATTCCACAGTATTCCTTAACTGCTTCAATCATTGTCATCTTCTTCCAAGGAGCTGTCATATCTAATTCAACGCCTTGGTAATTAATCTTTCTATTTCCGCCCATTACAACATCACAAATATTACCGAACATTCTTTCTGTAATATCCATCATGCCATAATAGTCTGTATATGCTTGATATAACTCAACTGTAGTAAATTCTGGGTTGTGCTTTGTATCCATACCTTCATTTCTGAATTGTCTACCCATTTCGTAAACCTTTTCAAAGCCACCTACGATCAATCTCTTTAGATATAGCTCTGGAGCAATTCTCATATACATTTGCATATCTAATGTATTGTGGTGAGTAATGAATGGTCTAGCTGAAGCACCGCCAGCGATTGTATTTAAAATTGGAGTATCAACTTCAACAAATCCTTCGTTGTCTAGAAAACTTCTAATTGCGTTAATAATCTTTGAACGTAAAATGAATGTATTCTTAACTTCTGGGTTTGCGATTAAATCTACATATCTTTGTCTGTATCTTAAATCAACGTTTGTTAAGCCATGAAATTTTTCTGGCAATGGCAATAATGATTTAGCAAGAAGTGTCATCTTTTCAACGTGAACAGAAATTTCTCCTGTTTGTGTTTTAAATACGAATCCTTCAACGCCTACGATATCACCAATATCAAACTTCTTGAATTCAGCATAGTTCTCTTCGCCCATTCCATCTCTAGATGCATATAATTGAATTTGGCCTGTGCCATCCATAACGTGAGCAAAGCTTGCCTTACCCATAACTCTCTTAGACATTAATCTGCCAGCAATCTTAACTTGCTTTTGATCGTAGTTTTCAAAATTGTCCTTAATTGTTTGAGCGTAAGCATCCTTTGGAAACTTTACGATTTCAAATGGATTCTTTCCATTTTCTACAAGTTGTGCCAACTTTTCTTGGCGAACTTTTAAAATTTCACTTATATTCTCTTCCATATCTATCCTTATTTGTCTTGAGCATTTAATGCATCAACATCTTTTTGCTTAATCTTACGAGCGTTATCTTCAATAATCTTAAATTCGAACTCATTAACTGTGAACTTTTCACCCTTAGCATGAGCTTGTAATTCTAGAGCAAATTGAGATTGTCTAGAAATCTTATGATCAGTAATAGAAGATTCTGTTTCACCGACTAATTCACAAATATAATAACGAGAACCAGGTTCTTCATCCTTGTCATAAATAATATATAAACGAGATTCAATAATCTTAGCTGTAGCAATTTCATGCTCTAATCTTGCAATTTCCTTTTCGTTTTCGTTTTCATCATTCTTAGCTGCGTCTAATTCAGCATTTTCAGAAAAGTCTCCTAAAGATTTAGCATATTTAATTTGTTCACTAATTTCATTTCTCTTTTCATTCTTACGATAATTTAGTTCCTTAACCTTTTGGTTATAACCAGCTTGCGTCATCTCATTGATAACTTCTACGATTTCTTCTGCCATGTTTCATGACCTCCAATTAATTTTTGTTTTTTGATCTATAACTTAATACAAATAAGCTCTCGCTCATTGAAATGTTTTCTACTACTACGTCCTTTGGTACCTTTAAATCGATTGGAGCAAAGTTCCAAATAGATTTAATTCCATTCTTGATTAATTCTCTAGCTGCATCTTCTGCACTATCTGCTTGGGTACAAATAGCTGCCATATCAATTTGGTTTTCTTTCAAATAATCTTCAAGATTGTACATATGATAAATTGGAATGTTATTGTATGTCTTTTCTTGAACATTAATATCAAACAAAGCATTAATCTTGAATCCTTCTTTCACGAATCCCTTATATCCTGCTAATGCCTTACCAATATGACCAGCACCGATGATAATCATATTATATTCTCTATCTAATCCTAAAATTGCGGCTATTTCTTTTCTTAAGTTCTTTACATCATAACCATAACCTTGTTGTCCAAATCCTCCAAAGTTATAGAAGTCTTGTCTTACTTGAGATGCTGTAATACCCAATATTTGCGCAAGTTTAGATGATGATACTCTTTCTACATTTGCTTCATCTAAAGCTTTAATGTGTCTATAGTATCTTGGTAGTCTTTTTATAACTGCTTCTGAAACGTTATTCTTATTCATGCGTACTCCTAGGACTATATTATTTTAATTATTATATAATAATTTGTCAATTCAACAAATAATTTTTTTGTTTTTATAAAAAATGGGGCAAGCAAAGCCTGCCCCGAGGTCGATCGGTATTAAATCATTAAATGCAAGTATATCCACCATCAACTGCTACAGCAATACCTGTAACATATGAAGATTCTTCAGCACCTAAGAAGATAGCAGCTGAATTTAATTCGCCTTCAGCGCCATATCTTTGCATTGGAACTGTTTGCTTAGCAAAAGCTTGGAAATAATCTGTATTTAATGTATCTGTTGTTAATTCTGTATAGAAATATCCTGGGCAGATAGCATTTACTGTGATACCTGACTTAGCAAGTTCTGCTGCAGCACCTCTTGTGAAGTTAACAACAGCACCCTTTGTTGAGTGGTATGCGATTGTTGGGATAGCTGTGTTACCAACTAGACCATACATAGAAGCGATGTTGATGATACGGCCATATTTTTGCTTACCAGCAGCCATAGCATCCTTCATTAAATTACCAAATGCTTTTGTTACTAAAAAGATTGATGTTAAATCAAGATTTAAAGTATACTCCCAATCTTCTTTCTTGTAGTCCAGAATTGGTGTACCTGTTCCTCTTTCACCACCAGCATCGTTTACCAATACTTCGCAGTGACCAAATGTATCTTTAACAGCCTTAACTGCGTCTGCAATTGAAGCGTCATCTGTAACGTCACACTTAACAGCTAATACTTTGATACCATATTTTGCTTCCATATCTTTAGCTGTTGCTTCTAGTCTTTCAACTCTTCTTGCTAGTAAAACTAGATCTGCACCTTGTTCAGCATAGCCATATGCCATTTGCTTTCCTAAACCAGATGATGCACCTGTGATTGCTACTACTTTTCCTTTGTAATTAAACATCGTTTATGTCCTCCAAATTTTTATATCGTTAATATTTTAACATATTTTGAGAACAATGCAAGCATATTTATGCCAAATATTCTATGTATTTTGCTGAAGTACAAAAATAATTATAATGTTATTTTATATATAAAATAAGATATTAAATTGTAATGGTTAAAAATTTAACACGTGTAGCGCAGAATTAATGCCATCTACGGCTGCAGATGTTATGCCGCCTGCATATCCAGCACCTTCTCCACAAGGGATAAGGCCTTTGATTGAACTTGAATAATTTTCATCTCGCATAATTCTAACTGGGCTTGATGATCTTGTTTCAACGCCAGTAAATATTGCATCTTCATTTGCAAAGCCTTTTATCTTTTTGTCAAATAGCGGCATAGCCTCAACTAATGAATCGGTGACATAGTTTGGAAGGCAAGCTCTTAAATCTGCTTCCACAACACCAATAGGATATGTTGGCTTCACTTCACCAAAAGATGTTGAAATCTTGTTTTGTTTTAAATCTCCATATCTTTGGCAAGGTGCCTTATATGAATTATTTATCTTATATGCTAAGCGCTCATATTTTCTTTGGAACTCAACACCAGCCAATACACCATTCCCGCCAAAGTCTGAAGGATCAACCCCGACCAACAAAGCAGCATTAGCATTCTTTCCATCACGCTTTGAATAGCTCATACCATTTGTAACTACCATTTCTTCTTCAGATGCAGCAGCAACAACGTATCCACCT
>CAMNMY010000110.1 GCA_946545105.1 uncultured Clostridia bacterium | reverse complement strand
TTTACCCACTTACCCTCAAAAATGCCATTGTGGATAAGTGGATAACTATGTGGATAACTCGGTCGATAGTAAGATTTTGGCTAAACAAAAATAACAAAATCGACACATAGCGCAAAAAATGATTTTTTAGCAAAGAAAATGGAAAAAAGTGGGAAAAAATGGAAAAAATTTTTGCAAAACTATTGCATTGCATCGAATTATTATGTATAATATTGGTGAAATCTCGTGAAGGAGGGAGTATTATGAGCTGCTATTTCTCAGGATCAGTACAAGTTACAGCTGACGATAAGAACCGTTTTAGAATACCGGCAAAGTATAAAGACGTTTACGCTCTTAATGACGATGCCAACGCTGAGATTTTTATCACAAAACTACCACAAACAAATTACCTAACAGTTTTCTCTAAGGAAGTTGGAGAGAACCTAATCAGAAAGTTGAACGGTTTATCTACATTGAAGAGTTCAGCTCAATCAGCTAGAGCAGATTTTATTTTGCAAAACTTAGAACAATGCAAAGTTGATAACCAAGGAAGAATCATTATTCCTCAAAAGCAAATGAATCAAATCTGTCTTGGAAGAGAAGCTGTAATTAGTGGTGTTGGTGCAAAGTTAAGAATCTGGAATAAAGATGCATTTGAAGCACAAGAAGCAGAACAACTTGCAGCATTTGAAGCAGTTGATGCTACTGGCGAGAGAATGGCAATCGACGATTTAGTATTTGGTGTAGATGATGGAATTTAAACATATACCTGTAATGCTAAATGAATGTATCGAAGGTTTAAATATAAAACCTGAGGGAATCTATCTAGACGGTACATTAGGCGGAGCAGGACACTCAAGCGAAATCGTAAAAAGATTAACAACTGGTAAATTAATAGCTATAGATAAAGATGAACAAGCATTATCTGCAGCTAAAGAAAGATTAAAAGATTATAGCGATAAAGTAATATACATACATGATGATTTTAAAAACGCTATAGAGAACCTTGACAAATTAGGTATAGGAAAAATTGATGGAGTGCTTCTAGATTTAGGTGTTTCTTCTTATCAATTAGATAATGCGGAAAGAGGATTTTCTTACAACGCAGATGCTCCTTTAGATATGAGAATGGATCAATCTCAATCATTAACTGCTTATGATGTAGTTAATAAATATTCTGAAAAAGAAATAGCAGATATCTTATTCAAATATGGAGAAGAAAAATTATCTAGAAAAATTGCTTTTAATATTATAAAGGCAAGAGAAAAGAAAGAAATAAAGACAACACTTGAATTAGCGCAAATCGTACAAGACTCTTATCCAGCAAAGCTTAGATGGAAGGGAGGCAATCCTTGTAAAAGAACTTTCCAAGCTATCAGAATTGAAGTTAATGGCGAGTTGAGAGGATTAAGCGAAGCGATTGAGGCATTAACATTAAGACTTAACGAAGGTGGAAGAATATGTGTAATTACCTTCCATTCGTTAGAAGATAGGATAGCAAAGCAAATCTTTGTATATCTAGAAAAAGATTGCATCTGTCCTAAAGAACAATTGATATGTACCTGTGGTAAACGTCAAGATATAAAAATAATAACTAAGCATCCAATAATTCCTTCAAATAAGGAGTTAGAAGAAAATAAAAGATCACAAAGTGCGAAACTAAGAATCGCAGAAAGAATATAAAAAGAGGAGGTAAAATATGAGCGTATCAATATTAGATAGAGAACAACAACAAAATACTCAATTTAATAGACCTGTTATGCGCGATGGATATGTGAGTTTGTATGCACAACAAGAACAACGTCAAGCTGCTCCTGTTCAAAATATGACACCTAATCGTTTGCCAAGCTATCAACCACAAAATGATTATTATATGAATCCACAAAGCGATAACATCAATATGCATGCTAATCCATATGATATGTATCAAATGGTTCAACAAAACGCTAACTACTATGCTCAATCAAATTATGCTCCTTATTATAATGATCAACAATACTATAACAATGTAAGTGCAAACGTTGAAACACATCCAACAAATATGTATCAACAAGCGCAAGTACAACAAAATGATTATATGTATTATGGATATAGCGCTCCACAATTGGGACAAACTGTTCAAGAGAACAACGGTTATGAAAAAACAATCCCACATAAGAGCAAAGCTAAGAATAAAACTACAAAGGCTTTAATTGCAGTTTATTTCTTAATCGTAGCAATTTGCGCAGCTTTGATTATTGTTAATGTTGTTGCTGCTGCATCTGCTGCTACTGCTACTGCTGCAACTGTTGAAACAGGAACATATAATGCAGAATCTGTATATTATACAGTTGATGAGAGCGGTAATGTTACACAAATGGAAAAAACAGCTAAGGTTGTAGATTACAAATATGATACATCTACAAACTGGTTTGATAAAATGTGTGACAAAATTGGTAAATTATTAGGTTAGTTGTTGTAATTTGAAAGGTTATTAGTAACTAATAACTTTTTGAAATAAATTGGGGAAGGGTATATATGAACAAAAAGCTTTTAGCTGTAATAATCAGCGTATCAGCTGTAGTTATTCTAATTATTGTTCTAGGTGTTACATTTACAATCAGAAATGTAACTATTGGTAGTACTTCCACATTAACATTAAGCGAAGAAGAAGAAAATGCATTGATCTTAGATAGTGGTATTGTCATGAAATCAAGCATTTTTAGCGTAGATGAAGAGACTGTTATCAAGAATATTGAAAACAAGCATCCAACTATTAAGGTTATTTCTGTAGAAAGAAAATTTCCTAACACGGTTTGCGTTAATATGTCTAATCGTGTGCCTGTATATGTAATCGGTATGCAAGATGGAACATATGCAGTATTAGATAGAGAATTAAAAGTTGTTGATGTTGTTGAAGATTATTCAAATCTAACTTTTGTTACTCCAATTACAGGATATACATTATCTGGAGTTCAAAAGGGCGGATTCTTAACAGGAATTAATTTTTTAAGTGAGATTACGGATGAAGCTGAAAACCTTTCTTTTGTAAATCAAAGATTTTCTTGCTATATCCCATCTATTGAATATTTAAAAGAGGATAGTGATGTTAACAATATTTTGTTAAAAACAAATACTGGGGTTACCCTAGTTATAAAAGAGGTTCCAGGTTCTATGGGTTCTTTCTTTAATTATGCATACACAAAGTACTATAACGAACTTACAGATAATCAAAAGTCTACTGGGTATGTATATTTAACAGATGAAAACGTTTGGACATGGAGTTCAACTTTATAATAGTTTTTAATAAATTTATGTTGACATTCATTATAATATAAATTATAATGAAATTATGGGTAAGGATGTTGCGATTTTAGATATCGGATCTTGCAAATTGGTCTTTGCGACCGGGCACAAGAATTCAATAGGTTCTTGTGAAATTACTTCTTTCTCATGGATTCCATATGATGGTTATTATGAAGGTGAATTTATAAATCTTGATTCATTATTAGATGATGTCAGAAAGGTTTATGAAAAAGCTCCACTTCGTAAGATTCCTAAAACATTGTATATTGGAGTTCCTGCAGAATTTTCTAAAGTCGAAGTAAAAGCATATTTCCTTAATCTAGGTAGAGAAAGGTTGATTTCTTCATCGATAATCAACGAATTGCACTCAAAAGGTGACCAATATGGTTCTGATCCAGATTGGGAAATCTTCTCAAGTGCAGCAATTAATTATCTACTTGATGACGAAAGATATGTTGTAAATCCTTACGGAGAACGTGCCAGAACTATAAAAGCCACAATCTCTTATATGAAAGTAAAGAGCATTTTTGTAGAAATGTTTGATGCAATAGCAAAAGATTTGGGCTTTGAAGAAACAAAATATATTTCATCTCCTTGGGCAGTTGCTACAAGATTCGTAGATGAACAAGCAAGAGAATATGGCGCGTTAAGCCTTGATAT
>CAMNMY010000109.1 GCA_946545105.1 uncultured Clostridia bacterium | reverse complement strand
GAATATGTTGGGATTGGATATTGGAATCCTCTTCCGTTAGCATCACCTTCAATCATAACTTCGATGAATGCCTTATTTACCATATCCATTTCAGCCTTACAATCTTTATACTTGAAGTCCATTTCTTTTCCGCCAACAATAGCGTTTAGGTTTGCTAAGTCGTTTGGAACTGTCCAGTCAAGTGTGATGTTTGTGAATGGAGCTTGTGTACCCCATCTAGATGGTGTATTAACACCATAAACGAAAGATTGAATGCATTGCTTAACTTCTTTGTATGATAGGTTATCTGCTTTTACGAAAGGAGCTAAATATGTATCGAAACTTGAGAAGGCTTGTGCGCCTGCCCATTCATTTTGCATGATACCTAGGAAGTTAACCATTTGGTTACATAATGTAGATAAGTGAGAAGCTGGAGAAGATGTAATCTTACCAGGAACACCACCTAAACCTTGTTGAATTAATTGCTTTAATGACCATCCAGCGCAATATCCTGTAAGCATTGATAAGTCGTGGATGTGAATATCTGCGTTCTTGTGTGCTTCAGCGATTTCTTTATCATAAATTTCGCTTAGCCAGTAGTTAGCAGTAATAGCACCAGAGTTAGAAAGGATTAAACCACCAACAGAATATGTAACTGTTGAGTTTTCCTTAACACGCCAGTCCTCTACCTTTAAATAGCTGTTAACAAGATCCTTATAGTCAAGAATTGTTGACTTCATGTTACGGATCTTTTCACGTTGTTTTCTGTATAGAATGTAAGCCTTAGAAACTTCTGTGTAACCAGCTTGAATTAAAACTGATTCAACACTATCTTGAATGTCTTCTACTGCTACGATTCCGTTGTTTACTTTCTTTGCAAAGTCTGCTGAAACTTTTAGAGCTAATAAATCGATAATATCATCATTATATTCAACATTTGATGCTTCGAATGCTCTTTTGATTGCTGATGAGATCTTAGATATATCAAAATCTACTACCTTATCATCTCTTTTTCTTACTTGATACATAACCCTCACTCCTTATTATATTTTCATTAATTATATGCACATATTAAGTTATCATAAAGGTTCCTTAAAGTAAATAGGTTTTTTCAACATTTTGTGTAAAATTTTGAACCCTACCACAACATCTTGTGGTTTTAGTCCAAAATGGGCTATTGATTAGCCACCCAATTTCTAAGCATTTTTTGTCAATACTATTTGTGTAAAATTTTTAAAGAAATTTTGCCAAAAATCCTATGGTTTGAAAACACATAAAATATATTGTAATTAATAATTAAAATATATAAATAAATTGCGCTTGTGTGCACCTTCAAAAACACACAAGCGCCAAAAGAACAATTTGACTGAAGGTATTAGTCGAATGTTCCCATTATTCTATCACCGGCATCTCCAAATGCTGTAACAATATATCCATGCTCATTTAGTGGAGCATCAGCATATTTTGCTAGATAAATCTTAACATCTGGGTGATCCTTATGAACTCTTTCTACGCCCTCTTTAGCGCCAATTAAACAAAGAAGTCTAATATCTTTACATCCTGCATCTTTAATGTATTGTATAGCAGCTGCTGCTGAACCACCAGTAGCTAGTGCTGGGTCAACAATTAGAACTGGGCCATTAGCAACATCCTTTGGCAATTTGAAATAGTATGTGTGTGGTTCTAGAGTTTCTTCATCTCTATATAAACCGATGTGGCCAACTCTTGCCTTTGGATATAAAGAACGAAGTCCATCAACCATTCCTAATCCTGCTCTTAAGATAGGAACTATTGTGAAGTTCTCAGCAACTACTGGAGACATGAAAGATGAAATTGGAGCATCAATCATAACTTCTTTAGTCTTTAAATCTTTCAACACTTCGTATCCCATAAGCATAGCAATTTCGCTAACGATTTCGTGGAATTCTTTTGAACCTGTTGTTTTGTCGCATAAGTGAGTAATTTTATGCTTTACAAGTGGGTGATCAAACACAAATAAATTGTTGTCTTTCTTTTCCATTTTTAAACCTCTTATTATTTCTTCCCTAATAGTATATAACCATATATTGTATTTTGCAATTCTGATTTTTCTAGATATTGTGTAAATTTTACAATTTGATTTTTTCGTTTTTCTTGACCTACATAACATATAATGTTAAAATGGCTTTAGATAAGAAAAGAAATAGTCTTTAAGATTAATACCGTGATATTAACAAGACGCTAAATATAATTGATGAAAAAATTATGGTCTTGTGTCACGCAAGACCATTTTCTTTTGGGGTATAACATGCATTTGAAAGCACAAATTTTAGACAGCATCGCCGTAGATAAGGCCTTAAAGAGATTGTCTCATGAAATCATTGAGAACTGTGAAGACCTATCTAATGTTGTATTTGTTGGTATTAAAAGACGTGGCATCCCTCTTGCAAAGATTTTGTCTAATTATGTTAACCAATTTTCTGGAGTTTCTATCCCTGTTGGAGAATTAGACATCACCCTATATAGAGATGATTTATCTACAATTTCAGACAAAGCTATTTTAAACGATACAAAAATTGATTTTGACATCAAAGATAAAGATGTAATCTTGGTTGATGATGTTATTTATACTGGTAGAACAATTAGAGCTGCAATTGATGGAATCTTTAAACTTGGAAGACCATCAAGAATTATGCTAGCTGTGCTTATAGATAGAGGCCATAGAGAGTTACCAATTAGAGGTGACTTTGTTGGCAAGAACGTTCCAACTTCTCATCATGAATTGATTGCCGTTAACATTGAACCCGTTGATGACAAAACAAATGTTGAGCTTTGGGACAAAGATTAATTTAGGATAAAAAACTATATAAGGAGAGTTTGTTTATGAAACTAATTTACGACGTACAAGATAGACCACCTATAAAGGAAACTATCATCTTTGCGTTTCAACAAATGATTGCCATCATGGCAGCTACACTATTAGTTCCAATGCTTATGTCAGGATTCACAAATGACGCTATTCATTTCGATCCAGCTGCTGCTCTTTGCGGTGCAGGTTTTGGTACTATAGTATATATCCTATTTACTAAAGGAAGAAGCCCAGTATTCTTGGGAAGCTCTTTCACATTCTTAGGCGCATATGCAGCAACACTAGGTGCTGGCTTTGGATACTGGGGTGTTATTATCGGTATCGCATTTGCTGGTCTTGTTTATGTAGTTATTGCTCTTATCGTTAAGTTCGTTGGTTCTAAATGGGTTAACAAGATTTTACCTCCAATCATCATTGGACCTATCGTTGCTTTAATCGGATTATCTCTATCTGGAACAGCTACAGGTTGGTCAATGACAAACGGCGGAGATCAATACAATCTTCTTTCAATTGCTTGCGCACTAATTACATTCTTTGTAATCGTTTTAGTATCAGTTAAGGGTGGAAAGAAATTAAAATTAATTCCATTCATCATTGGTATTGGTGCTGGTTATGTTTTAGCTTTAATCTTCACATTAATTGGAATCGCTGCTAAAGTTGAATATATGCAAATTCTAAGCTTCGATTCATTCAAAGCTGCTTTTGCCCCTGTTAAATTCACAAGTTTCCTAGATCTACCTAAGTTCACATTCGTAGAAGCTATTAAACATCCTGAATTATCTAACATCAATGGCGCTGCTATTGCTACAATCGCATTAATCTTCGTTCCAATTGGTGTTGTTGAACTTGCTCAACACGTTGCTGACCACAAGAACCTTGGTAATATCATCAATAAAGATCTTATCTCTGACCCAGGTCTAGATAGAACATTACTTGGTGATGGTGTTGGTTCTATAGTAGGTGGTTTCTTCGGCGGTGCTGCTAATACAACATATGGTGAATCTATCGGTTGTGTTGCTATCACAGGAAATGCTTCAATCGTATCAATCTTCGCTGCATCTATCGGATGTATCGTATTATCATTCTTCACTCCATTCGTTGCTTTAATCGAATCTATTCCAAAGTGCGTAATGGGTGGTGCTTGTATCGCTCTATATGG
>CAMNMY010000108.1 GCA_946545105.1 uncultured Clostridia bacterium | reverse complement strand
TTTCTCTTATCCCATGTTAAGTATTGAGATAACCAATAGCATCCTGGAACAGCAAAGATAGGAACAATGTACATAATTAAATATCCAACATTCTTTATTGTTTTTGCAGATACATCAATAATGTTTGTTGTCCAGAACATAAAGCTTAAAGCTCCGTTGCATACAGCAATTAAAGATGTAAGTGCAATACCACCAATAGATAGTACACCAATAATAGTTTTAGCCATCATTGTGTTTGCATTGATTGCAGATAATTGCCAGCACCAAGATGAATCTAAGTGCCCAGAAATAAGGATAGTTCTATCTACAACTCCAGATTTTGGTTCAAGTGTTGCATATACATTTTGTGATGGATATTTTTTAAATAAGAAATCTAAACAACCTGTGTATGTAAAGATTTGTAGGATAGCAAATAAAAATGCTAGTGCAGCAAAAATTAAACCAGCGATTGGTGTTAAGTAGAATAATACCGCAGCTGCATATCCAACATATCCTAAAACAGGAATAAAACCAATTGATGCGATTGGTGCCATTTTAAATCCTTCAGTTGTAGGAGTTAAACCGGTCTCTCTAGTGATTTGTTCAGCGAACTTCTCAGCACCACGTTTTTCTTCTTCAGAGCCTGGTAGTCTTGGACCTGTCTCGTCGATAACTTCTTTAACTAAGCCAAGAACCATTTGTCCATTTTTCTTAATGTCTTGTTCTTTCATATTAACCTTGTATAATGCATTTAAGATTTAACTAGATCGTTTATCTATGTTAGATGCATTATAATTATTTTCTTTTATTGCTAGGTTTTGCTTAGGTCATAGGGATAGCTTTTTCAAAAGCGATTCCCTAAGTTTAAGCCCCTAGATATAATTAACATAGGTTTTGTGGTCTGGTTCATATTAACTAACGCTTAGTCGTTTGTTTCGAGGTTACAGCCACGAATCTATGTTATTTTGTTGATTAGTTAGATAACGTTTCGTCGTTTTATGTAGAACAAGGTTACATTGCATAGATTTAGTGGATATACATACAAAACCAAATTTATTTAAAGGAGGATCTTTTATGATCTACGTTGGTATTGATGTCGCTAAAGATAAACATGATTGCCACTTTGTTTCTCATCCTGATGGCGAAGTTCTTTGCGATAATCTACAAATTTCAAACTCTTTAGAAGGGTTTAACAAATTGTTTAATACTATCCTTGAGTATTCTAACAATGATTTATCCCAAGTAAAAGTAGGATTAGAGTCTACTGGTCATTATTCCACAAACATAATTTCCTACTTAAAACGACAACGCGTTAATGTTGTGGAGCTTAATCCCTTAAGTGTTAATCGATTTCGCAAGTCCCTTACACTTAGGAATACTAAAACAGATAAGTGCGACGCAAGATTCATTGCTCGTATACTTTTCTCTTTAGAAGAAACAACTAATCCTACTTACGATTTATCTTACCACATAGCAGAATTAAAGTCTTTAACTAGATGTAGGTATAGATTAAATTACGAACTACAGCCAATTAAAAACCGCTATAGACGCTCTTTACAACTTGTTTTCCCAGAATTTGAAAAGCATTTTAACACAAGTATCCCTGCGGCTTTAAAACTCCTTTCTAAATATCCATCTCCAAAAGATATCCTTTCTGTTAGAAAATCTACATTAGAGAAATATCTAAAGGAGATTTCTCATGGCCATTGGGGCAAATATGTAGACACTCTAGTTTCTATTGCGAAAGATTCTATTGGGTCTACAAACATTGGAGACATTTTTGAGCTAAAGCATATTGCTAAAGAAATCCTATTCCTAGAAGATGAATTGGGTTCCATAAATGAGCAAATATCTCTTGTTATGGCTCAAGTCAATTCGCCAATTACATCTATCCCTGGAATTGGAGATATATTAGGCGCCACAATACTTGCTGAATTAAGAGATATACAAAACTTTGATACGCCAGAACAAATACAAGCTTTTGCCGGCTGCGATCCATCTATTTACCAATCTGGGAAATACAACTCATCTATTACGCCTATGGCAAAGAAAGGGTCTGCATATCTCAGAAACGCAATATATTTAGCAACATCTGCAGCGTTTATCCAACAAGGACAAATATATACATACGTTAAGAAGAAATGTTCACAAGGAAAGCATTTCTATACCGCTATGTCTCATGGAATGAAGAAAATGATTCGTATTATTTTCTCCGTTCTCAAAAACAACAAACCTTACATAGAACCTGTTGTTTAATATCTAACTAATACAACTGTTAATGTTCATTTTTTAGAAGCGTCAGCTCCTATGTTTTTGCACACAGTTTTAAGTGCTTTTAACTATTTAAAAAAATCTTCGTAAAACTACTTGATTTTTATATAGTTAGTCTCAAAAATTTATAACTATTTACAAGTATAATTTTTATACTTGGAGATGTCAACAAATTTTAAATTTTGATAGCCCATCTCTCATTATGCGAGCGCTATAAATAATAAAAATATTTATTATTGACTTAGTATGAGTTAGTTGTTAAAATATGTTTTAGTGAGCATTCACAAAAATAATAGAAGGAGAATTAGTTATGAAGATTACGAATACTGAATTAAAAGGTATGCAAGAGAAAGGCTACGGCGTTACACGTTGGGCTAATCCTCAAGAAATCAGAGATTCATTAAAAGAACTAACTGAGAAGAACATTTATTCTATTCCTAAAGATGTTTACGAAAACGACATCGTTAAGGGATATTATGAAAAGAAGTGTGCTAAATCTAAGACTATCACTGCAGAAGCTAAGAACTTCATCCCAGGTGGTGTACAACACAATTTAGCATTCAACAAACCATTCCCAATGTGTATGGTTAAAGCAGAAGGAGCTTATTTATATGATGCCGACGGCAATAAATACTTCGACTTCTTACAAGCTGGTGGTCCAACAATTTTAGGAAGCAATTTCAAAGCTGTTCAAGATGAAGCTATTAAGCTAATCAAAGAATGTGGCCCAGTTACAGGTTTATTCCATGAAGCCGAATTATTAATTGCAAAAGAAATCAATAAGAATATGCCATGGGTAGAAAAGTTCAGAATGTTAGGATCTGGTACAGAAGCAGATATGGCTGCTATCCGTATTTCTAGATGTGCAACAGGTAAGAAGAGAATCATCAAAGTTGGTGGTGCTTACCATGGTTGGTCAGATCAATTAGTATATGGTCTAAAGATTCCTGGAACAAGAAACTTCCTAGAATCTCATGGTATTCCAAGCAAGATCTTTACTCTAGTTGATGAAGTTCAACCAGATAATATCGAAATGATGGAAAAATATTTCAAGTTAAATGAACTAAGAGGTGGTACAGCTGCCGTTCTTATCGAGCCAGTTGGACCAGAATCTGGTACAAGACCAGTTGCTTGGGATTACAACAAGAAGGTAAGAGCTCTATGCGATAAGTATGGTGCATTATTAATCTTCGACGAAGTTGTTACAGGTTTCAGAGTAGGTCTTGGCGGTGCTCAAGGTTTATTCAACGTTCAACCAGACTTAACAGTATTCGGTAAGATCGTTGCTGGTGGATATCCAGCTGCCGGTGGTGTTGGTGGTAAGAAGAAGTATGTTGATTTAATGGCTGCTGGTGTAGGCGGTATGATGAAGAAGGCATATGTTGGTGGTACACTTGCTGCTAACCCTCTATCTTCTATGGCTGGTTATACAGCTATTAAAGAAATCGCTAAGAACGATGCTTGTGTAAAGGCTGGTTTAGCTGGTAACAGATTAACAGATGGTTTAACAAGATTAATCGAAACATACAAATTACCATATGTTGCTTACAACCAAGGTTCAATCTGCCACTTAGAGTGTTCAGCTGCTATGAGCTTCGACTTCTCATCAATGAACATCATCAACGTTGTTCAAGCTCTATCTAAGAAGAGCATGATGATGGTAAGAAAGGAAGCTATGGAACAAATGGGTGCTGCTTATATGGCTAACGGTATTGTTACACTTGCTGGTTCAAGATT
>CAMNMY010000107.1 GCA_946545105.1 uncultured Clostridia bacterium | reverse complement strand
AAATTAGAGGCGGCGCTGAATTTATCGTTCCAATTTGTCGTAGTATTTTATTGATGCCAGGATTAAGCAAGAAACCATCTGCTCTTGGAATGACCATTGATGATAAGACATTAAAAATAAGAGGATTATTTTAGAAATATGGAAGAAGTTAAGGAAGAAGTTAAATCAGTTAATTTCATCGAAGAAATTATCAATGATGACTTAGCACAAGGAAAGACAGATACAATTATCACTCGTTTCCCACCAGAGCCAAATGGTTATTTACATATTGGCCATGCTAAATCTTTATGCATTAACTTTGGTATGAAAGAAAAATACCATGGTAAATGTAACTTAAGATACGATGATACAAACCCAAGCAAGGAAGATATCGAATATGTTAATTCAATTAAGGAAGATATCAAGTGGCTAGGTTTTGAATGGGATCAAGAATTATACGCTTCAGATTACTTCGATCAAATGTATCAATATGCCGTAGATTTAATTAAGAAAGGCTTAGCATATGTTTGCGATTACTCTGCAGAAGAAATTAAGAACACAAGAGGCGATTTACAACATCCAGGACAAGAAAGCCCATGGAGAAATCGTTCTGTTGAAGAGAACTTAAAATTATTCGAAGAAATGAAGGATGGCAAATATGCTGATGGAGAAAAAGTATTAAGAGCTAAAATCGATATGGCTTCTCCAAATATGAATATGAGAGATCCAGTTATCTATAGAATTCTAAGAGCTACTCATCATAGGACAGGAGATAAGTGGTGTATCTATCCTATGTATGACTTTGCTCATCCACTTGAGGATGCAATCGAAGGAATCACACATAGTATTTGTACACTTGAATTTGAAGACCATAGACCACTATACGATTGGGTAAAGATTAATTGTGGATTTACAACAGGTTACCCAAGACAAATCGAATTTGCAAGATTAAATATGACAAGAACAATTATGTCAAAGAGATATTTAAAGAAACTTGTAGATTTGAAGGTTGTATCTGGATGGGATGATCCAAGAATGCCAACACTTGCTGGTATGAAGGAAAGAGGATATCCACCTATGGCTATTAGAAACTTCTGCGAAGCTATTGGTGTATCTAAGAGCAACAGTGAAGTTGATGTTTCATATCTTGAACACTTCGTTAGAGATTATTTAAATCAATCAGCAGTTAGAGCTATGGTTGTAAAAGATCCAATCAAGTTAACAATTCTAAATGCAGATGTTGATGAAGTATATGATATTGAAAACAATCCAAACGAAGAAGTAAAGACATACCACAAGGTAACATTCTCTAAGGATTTATATATGGATAGAGACGACTTTGCAGTTGTTCCACCTCCAAAGTATAAGAGATTAGTACCAGGTGGCACTGTAAGATTAAAGGGTTCATATATCATTGAATATGTTTCTCATAAGTGTGATGAGAATGGAAAGGTTACAGAAGTATGTTGTAACTATATCCCAGAGACAATTCAAGGCCAAGCAAATGCAGGCATGAAAGTTAAGGGCGTTATTCAATGGGTTAACGCAAAAGATTGCGTAGATTTGGTTCTTCATGATTACGATTATCTACTTCTAGATGGAGAAGGCGATTTCGATCAAAGAATTAATCCAAATAGTGAAACAGTATTTGAAAACGCAAAGGGTGAAGCAGTGCTAAGAGATGCTAAGCCATATGATAGATTCCAATTTATGAGAATCGGTTACTATAGTGCTCAAAAGAATTATGGTAAAGATGGCAAGTACGAATTCAACCAAATAACAGGCCTAAAAGATAGCTATGGCAAATAAGAAGTTAATCTTCAAAGCAAAAGAAGAAGCATTAGATTCAATTTCTAAAAAGGCTTCTAGAGATAACAAGTTCTACTTGTTTTTCGACCCAGATAATATAACAGATTTTAAAGCAAAGATAGGTAAGGATCAAGATAGGGATTCTTACCTATTTGAATTTATACAAGTTATGTGGGGCAATGATGAGATAAACGAATACATTCTTTTAGACAACCAAGGCGTTGATTTAACTCAATTTGGTGAGATTAAAAAAGCTATCAATAAGAAGTTTAACTTCGAATATCAATATACTCTAAAGAAAGGGCTTTTCTCTAGATATTATTATAATGTTTATTTCGAATATAAAAATGAGCGCTACTATCTTTTTGTTAAGACAATAGCGCCTAGAATAGATACAATTTTAAACAATCTAAAATCAAACGAAGAAATCTAATTATTCTTTATAAATTGATTCTCCAAAACTATCTATAGCAACAATACAAGGGAAGTTTTCAACTTCAATTCTTCTTATTGCTTCTGTTCCTAAATCTTCAAATGTTATAACCTTTGCAGATTTAATACTCTTTTGGTAAATAGCTCCAGCTCCACCAATAGCAGCAAAGTATACGCATCCGTTTCTCTTAAATGCATCAATACAATCTTGAGAGCGCTTTCCTTTACCAATTTGAGCAGCAAGACCATTGTCTAACATAAATGGAGTGTATTTGTCCATTCTGCAAGATGTTGTAGGACCAGCAGATCCAATTACTTCACCTGGCTTTGCTGGGCAAGGGCCCATAAAATAAATTGTTTCACCTTTATATTCAAAAGCTTGATTACCATTCTTTATAGATTCAAATAATCTCTTATGGCCAGCATCCCTAAATACTAGCATTGGACCATTCAATAAAATCATGTCACCAACGTGTAGCTTTTTTAATTCATTCTTATCTAGAGGTAGATTTAAAGATATTGTGTTCACTATTGATCTCCTCCTTCGATGACAAATTCTGCACATCTTGAGCAGTGACATAGAATATTAACAGCAACTGGTAAAGAAGAAATGTGTGTTGGATATGCTTCAATAAATAAACCAAGAGCAGAAGTTTTACCTCCAAATCCTTGAGCGCCAATTCCTAAATCATTAATCTGAGATAACAATTCTTGCTCCATAGCATCTAAGTCAGCTCTTTCGTTATGAGAGCCAATTTTTCTAAATAGGGCATGCTTAGAAATTTCAGCAGCCTTTTCAAAAGTTCCACCAAGACCTACGCCAACAATAACTGGAGGACATGGGTTTGAAGCTGCATCTTTAACTGTTTGAACGATTAATCTCTTTGCTTCTTCAATGCCTTGTGCTGGGTTTAACATATATAACTTTGACATATTCTCACTACCAAAGCCCTTTAACATAATTTGAACCTTGATTGTGTTTCCTTCAACAAATTTTGTATGAACAACAGATGGTGTATTTGTTTTTGTATTTACTCTAGTTACTGGGTCTAAAACAGACTTTCTTAAATACGTATAGGCTTTTTCTACGGCTTCATCAATAGCTTCTTGTAGAGGTTTGCCTGTTAAATGTACATCGTTTCCGATTTCTAAAAACACAATAACCATACCTGTATCTTGGCATACTGGTCTATGTTCTTTCTTTGCTATATCGAAGTTTTCCTTCATTTTAGATAGAGCAAATTTTGTTGTTTTGTTGTCTTCAATATCTAAGGCGTTAGATAGAGCTTTATAGCAACTATCTTCTACTTCGCAAGATATTTTATCGATTGCTTGAGCGATTTTATCGCCTATTAATTTTGTTGAAATATTTGTCATAAGTACCTCGCTACAATTCTATCAAAGTTCGTTTGTATTAACAACTTCTATATGTTAAAATATTAGGCAATAGGACGCGCGCATGAAATTTATTAATATTGCCAGCGGAAGTAAAGGAAATGCAACCTTCGTATCTACTGACAACACACTAGTATTGATTGATGCTGGAATTTCTTTTAAAGCGCTACAAAAGAAATGCGAAATAGTTGGTGTTGACCTTGCAAGATTAGATGCTGTCTTTATAACGCATGAGCATTCTGATCATATTCAAGGATTGAAATCACTATCTAAAGCGCTTGAAGTTCCAATCTATATGAACCCCCAAAGTTACAAGGTGGCTTGCCAAAAAGTGGGGGATATTTTTAATGTAAAAGAAGAAGAATTTATTCATCCAATCGCCATAAAAGATCTACAAATAAATGCTTTTAGACACACTC
>CAMNMY010000106.1 GCA_946545105.1 uncultured Clostridia bacterium | reverse complement strand
TATCGCAACAGGTTTGATGAGAAATCATATTGTTTAATTTGAATTTCAACAAATAAGGAGGCGCTGGCCTCCTTTTTTTATTTTTTTCTTAGATATGTTATGAACGTACTCATATACTCTAAAGCTCTTCCAGAACCTTTTAACTTTCTAAATGCTTCTACAATTTGAGCGTGAGCTGAATATTCATCTGAACCTTTTCTAGAAAGGACACAATCTAGCACTAATTGTGGTTGATCCTTACCAAAATCGTATCTTTGCGAAGCTTTGAATCCTGTTTGTGATGCAAATAATGAATTGTATTGATCAATATAATGCTCCAATTCAGCATCGTCCCATTCAGAATCACCAACGTCTAATGAGATTTGGATTGAACCAGAACCTACATAGAACGTGGTATAGATTACATTACTATCTAGCTGAAATGTTCCAGCAAGAGTATCACTTGATATCGGATTGATATAAGTAAAGTTCTTCGACAACAATGCATTTAATGCTTTAATATCCATAATTTATTCCCCCTTAATAAATTTAGATGTTGTTTAAGTTCTCTTCAGATAATGCTCCTAAAATTGTTTGATTTGAAGCATTCTTACCGTACATATCAATCTTTGTTGAATTGTTTAAACCATGTGTTAAACATCCAGCGCCGCCAATACATCCACCAACACAAGCCATACCTTCAATAAAGTTTGCGTCTAATAATCCTTTAGATTTCTTTAGTAAAGCAGCTTTGCAAGCTTCAATTCCATCACAAGTACAAGGTTTGAATTCAAAATCGTCAAATCCTTGTTCTTTTAGGCCTTGAGCGATTGATGCTGTAAGTCCGCCAGATCTAGCATAAATACGGCCAAAGAATGATGCTGTATCAAGTGGAACTTCTGGTAATTCTTCTTCAATAATATCTTTAGAATCAATTAAAGCTAATAATTCTTCAAATGTCATTGCAGAATCAACATATGGAATTACTGGATCTAATTTAATCTCTTGTTTCTTTGCTGTACAAGGTCCAATAAATACTACCTTACATGTTGGATCCTTTTCTTTTAAGAATTTAGCAACAGTAGCTTGTGGAGATAAGTTATGTGAAATATATGGTACCAAATCTGGGAATTGTTGTTTTACTAAGCTTACGAAAGCTGGACAACAAGAACTCAATAAGAATCCTTTTTCTACTAATTCTCTAGATTCAGATCTTGACACCATATCTGCACCTAGTGCCGCCTCAACAACTTTATCGAAACCTAATTTCTTAATAGCAGCAATAATTTGACCAGTCTTAACATATGTAAATTGGCCACCTATTGCTGGGGCTACGATTGCATATACTTTATATTTTGTATTGTTTTCGCTATTTTTTAACATATCGATTACATCTAAAACATATGACTTATCTGTTATAGCGCCAAATGGGCATTGATATACGCAAGCGCCACATTGTGTACACTTTGAGTCATCTATCATAGCTGTATCGTCTGAATTGATTGATATTGCCTTTACCTTACATGCAATTTGGCAAGGACGTTTTCTGTTTATGATAGCTGTATATGGACAAACCTTTGAACAAGCACCACATTCTACACACTTTGTTTTATCAATATGTGCTTGGTGATGTTGATCAAAAGAAATGGCTCCCATTTTACAAGCTTCGAAACATCTATGTGCCAAACATCCACGGCAAGATGATGTAACTTCATATCCAGATGCAGGACAGTCTTCACATGCAATATCAATAACTTTAATTACATTATGTGTTTCTTCTTTCTTTTGAAGAATTGTTTTAACTCTTTCGCCTAAGATTGCACGTTCTTTGTAAACGCAGCATCTCATTGTTGGAACTTTACCTGGGACAATGATTTGAGGAACATCCAAAAGATTTTCCATCAACTTGTCATTCCAAGCAAGTCTTGCTACTTCCTTAATAGCTTTGTATTTAATATATTGAACTTTTGTATCGAACTGACGTGCCATACTTCACCCCTTACATTAATTTTAGTTTTTGTACGCAATACATACAAGCAAGTTTTACGTGTTCATATGTTAGACCACCTTGCAAATAAGCAATATATGGTGCTCTTATTGGAGAATCTGCAGATAACTCAATTGAAGCTCCAGCTACAAACGAACCAGCTGCCATAATAACTTGATCTTCATATCCTGGCATATCCCATGGCTCTAATGTTAGATTGCTATCAATTGGAGATATTTCTTGAATTGATCTACAGAAACCAATTAGTTGATCTTTTGTATCAAATTTAATTGAACGGATTATATCATTTGGTTTAGATGTAACTTTAGGCATTGTTTCAAATCCTAAATCTTCAAATACCTTACCAAATAATAATGAGCCTTTAACAGATTGAGCAACAACGTGTGGAGCTAGGAAGAATCCTTGGTAGAAATCTTTATAGCCATAAGCATAAGATCCAACCTCCATTCCGATTGATGGAGATGTTAGCCTAAATCCGACTAAATCAACATAAGCCTTTTTACCAGCTATGTAGCCACCAGTTGGAACAATTCCGCCACCTGGGTTCTTAATTAAAGATCCAGCCATCAAATCAACGCCAGCATCTGTTGGTTCATATATATCCATAAATTCGCCATAACAGTTATCACACATTACGCAAATGTTAGGATTAATATCTTTAATAAACTTAGTTACTTTTCGTATTTGATCTATAGATATAGCATCACGCCATTCGTATCCTCTAGATCTACCCATAAATATCATCTTTGTCTTTGGTGAGATTGCAGCTTTAATTGCATCATAATCAAAATCGCCATTAACCAAATTAACTTGTTTATATGAAACGTTATAATCAGCAAGCGAACCATTATCCTTACCTTTGATAACTTCCATCAATGTATCGTATGGAGCCCCTGAGATTGCAATTAATTCATCATTTGGCCTTAACACGCCCATCAATGCTAAAGTTAATGCATGAGTTCCTGAAACGATTAATGGAGATACAATAGCTGATTCTGCATTAAATACATCTGCATATATCTTGCACAAGGTATCACGACCAATATCGTCATAACCATATCCATTTGTTTGAGAAAAATGTCTTTGCCCAACTTCGAACTTTCTAAAAGCGTCTAGCACTTTGTTTTGATTATAAAGCGCAATATCATCAACGCGTTTGAATTGTTCTTTTAAACTATCTTGAGATTTTTCAACGAAATCTCTAATGTCATCTCTAATGTTCATTTTTATTTCCTTATAAATTCATCTATATCTTTTAGTATGTTTTCTTTTTCGTTTATATCGTAGAATCTTGCAAATGGATATCTCTTAAACCATGTTACTTGTCGTTTTGCATAATGACGAGATTCTTTCTTTATTTCATCTACAAGTTCATCTTTTGTTAATTTGCCATCGAAATAATCTTTGAATTCTTTATATCCAATTGCTTGCATAGATTGGCAATCAAATGTCAAGCCGTTTGATAAAAGGTTTTGAATTTCATTTTCAAGACCAGATTCAAACATCATATCGACCCTTTTATTGATTCTTTCGTATAGACAATTTCTGTCTGGATTTAAAACAACCAATAAAGTATCATAATTCAAATCTTTACATCTATCTGTTTGTTCAGATTTGGTTTGTCCTGTAAGTTCATATATTTCAAGCGCACGCAAAACACGTTTAACATTATTGTAATGAACCTTATCGGCTTCTTGTGGATCTATAGCTTTTAATTTGTCATGCATATATATTGGACCATATTTTTCACATTCTTGCTCTAGACGTAATCTGACTGAATCATCATGAGCACCTAATGATAATGGATACAATAATGCATCTATATATAATCCAGTTCCGCCACATATAACTGGAATTTTGTTTTGTTTTTGTAATGCATCGATGATACCTTTGGCTGCATCTGCATAATCAGAAACCGAATATTCTTCGTCTGGATTTACAACATCTAACATATGATGTTTGATACCATTCATTTCATCTTTTGTTATCTTTGCAGTTCCTATATCCATACCTTTATATATTTGCATACTGTCTGCGGAAATAATTTCCGTATTCAATCTCTT
>CAMNMY010000105.1 GCA_946545105.1 uncultured Clostridia bacterium | reverse complement strand
TACAGTTAATAGCAAGATGAGAATCATTTTGGATGAAGCAACAGACCCATGGGGTATTAAAATCAACAGAGTTGAGTTGAAGAACATTCTTCCTCCAAAGGATATCCAAGAAGCAATGGAAAAGCAAATGAGAGCTGAACGTGAAAGAAGAGAATCTATCTTAAAGGCAGAAGGTGAAAAGAAGTCAGCTATTCTTATTGCAGAAGGTGAAAAAGAATCAAAGATTCTTCGTGCTCAAGCTGAAAAGGAAGCAAAGATTCTTGCTGCTGATGCTGATAAGCAAGCTAGAATTATGGCTGCTGAAGCTGAAAAGGCTGCATTTATCGCAGAGGGTGAAGGTAAGGCTAAGGCTATTGATTTAATCAATAAGGCTAACCCAGGTACTCAATATGTAACACTTGAAGGCTATGAAGCATTAAAGAAAGTTGCTGATGGCAACGCAACAAAGATTGTTGTTCCAACAGAATTAACAAATGTTGCAGGTTTAGCTACAGCAATTAAGGGAATCGTTGCAGATAAGCCAGCAAAAGTTATTAAATAGTTTGTATTAACTAGATTAATTTGGCTCGGATGAAAATTCCGAGCCTTTTTATTTACAAAGCAAATATGCAAGATGTCTTTTTGCTGTATTTTGCCAAATCTCCTTTGCTTTTTGCCAACCTAATGACAAGCCATTTTTTAATAGATATAATGTCCTTGTATATGAGAAAGGGGTTATATGATAAAGGGGAACCCAAAGAAAAAGAACAGCGCTCAAGTAGCGCTATTTTTTTTGCAAAAAATTATGGGTCCCGAACTCTCGAAACCCATAAATATTATTTGTATTTAAAGCTACGCTTTATTTTTTAGATTTTTCAGCTGCAAGTAAATCTCTAATTTCAGCTAACAAATCTTCTGTTGTTGGCTTTGGAGCTTCTGGTTCATCTGCCTTTGGTTCTTCTCTTGGTGGAAGTTTTCCTTCAGCGATTAACTTGTCTTCATAAGCACGCTTTGCCTTTTCTTTAGCTTCTTCAGCTTTCTTTTGTGCTGTATTAATTGCCTTAACAATTATAAACAAAACAAGGGCAGTTAATAAGAAAGTGATAACAGCAGAAATAACAGCACCCCAATCTAAAACGATTGCTTCTGTTAAAACTTGGCCTGCTTCATCAACAACTGCTGGCTTTAGAATTGTTTGAAGACCTGTTTCTGATAGTGGAATCAAGTTGATAAGTGGTTTCAAAATACCATTTACTAAAGCTGTGATTATTGCTGTAAAAGCAGCACCAATAATCATACCTACGGCAAGATCAAGTACATTGCCACGTGAGATGAAATCTTTGAATTCTTTTAATAATTTTTTCATTCCATTAACCTCTTTATAATTTATTTTTTTATATTAAATTCATTTTAGTTTGTTTATATGGCAGTGTCAATACGCGTTTGCATTGACTTTTTATATAAATATAATTTAACATATAAGCGTATGTATTATTATATTAAAGGTAAAGTTGCATATTCAGAAGAAGGTAGAATCGTCATAGATAACAATGGCGTTGGCTATGATTTATTAGTATCAAATAACACACTTTCAAGACTTGTAGATAAGCAAGAAGAGGTTACTGTTTATACAGCTCTAAAGATGGGCGCAAATGACGATACTATTAGATTATTTGGTTTTTATGGAATTGAAGAAAAATCAATGTTTTTAAAACTTACATCAATATCTGGTGTAGGACCTAAAACAGCGCTTCAAATCTTATCTTTTATCGATCCTCAAACATTAGCAGTTAACATAGTTAACTCAGACTTTAAAGCTCTTGCAAAAGTTAAGGGAATTGGTAAAAAGACAGCCATGAGAATTATTATGGAGTTGAAGGAAAAACTTGAAGAAGAAGATTTTGAGACTTTAGATTTGGGTGAGCCAAAAGTTAAGGTTGAGGATCAATTATCTCAAGATGCAGTTTTAGCTTTATCTTCACTTGGTATGACAAAGGCCGAAGCTTCTAAGAGAGTTAAGGAAGTTAGATCTATGGCATCTACAGTTGAAGAAATTATTACTATCGTTTTAAAAGGAATTAAATAGGGATGGAATTTGACGATCAAGAAGAAAGATTTATGTCATCTATGGCCTCACCTCAAGACGGTGAAGCAGATAACAAATTAAGACCAAAAACTATGGACGACTATGTCGGCCAAGAAAAGATAAAGGAAAATTTGTCTATCTATATTGAGGCTGCAAAGAAAAGAGGAGAAGCATTAGATCACATTCTTCTATATGGTCCTCCAGGTCTTGGTAAGACAACACTTGCAAATATCATTGCAAATGCTATGGACAGCCAAATTAAAGTTACATCAGGCCCAGTAATAGATAAGGCCTTAGATTTAGCATCTATCCTTACTAATTTACAAGAAAACGATGTTTTATTTATCGATGAGATTCATAGATTAAATAGAAACGTTGAAGAAATTTTATATTCTGCAATGGAAGATTATGCTTTGGATATCCTTATAGGAAAAGGCCCAACAGCAAGATCTGTTAGAATGCCACTTGCAAAGTTTACTCTAATTGGTGCAACAACAAGAGCAGGAAGCATTTCTAATCCACTAAGAGATAGATTTGGAGTTCATTGTAGATTAGAGTTATATACACCAGAGGAATTAAAGAAGATTGTTAAACGTTCAGCTTCAATATTAAATATTGAGATTACAGAAGATGGCGCAGATGAAATATCTCGTCGTTCACGTGGAACACCACGTATTGCAAATAGACTTTTAAAGAGAGTTAGAGACTTTGCTGAAGTTAAGGGCACAGGTAAGATAGATAAAGAGATTACAGATTTAGCCCTTGATAGAATGGAAATAGATAAACTAGGCTTAGATTCTGTAGATATCAAGTTATTAACAACTATCATAGATAAATTCAATGGAGGTCCAGTAGGTTTAGATACATTGGCTGCTTCAATCAACGAAGATCCAAATACTATCGAAGATATGTATGAACCATATTTAATGCAAATTACATTTATTGCTAGAACTCCAAGAGGAAGAATTTGTTTACCAGATGCTTATAAGCACTTAGGAAGAAAAGTCCCAGGCTACGTTGAACAACTTCAAATGAAATTTGAAGAGGATGACAACAATGCTGACGCATGATTTTTATTATGATTTACCAAAAGAGTTAATCGCTCAAACACCAATAGAACCTAGAGATCACTCTAGATTATTGGTTTACCATAAAGATAGTAAAACTATTGAACATAAGCATTTCTATAACATAGTAGATTATCTAAAGAAGGGTGACGTTTTAGTTATAAACGATACTAAGGTTTACCCAGCTAGAATTTACGGAACAAGAGTCGGTGAAAATGTTACTAAAGAATTAAACACTGAAGTTTTACTTCTAAAGAGACAAGATTATACGACTTGGGAATGTATTACAAGACCTGCAAAGAAATTGAAAATTGGCACCAAAATCAAGTTCTCAGATGAACTTATTGGTGAGGTTGTTGGATATGCGGATGAAGGCATCAGATTTATCAAGTTTGAATTTGATGGAGTGTTTGAAGATATCCTAGATAGAATTGGTCAAATGCCACTTCCTCCATATATCACAAAAAAGCTTGAAGACAAATCAAGATACAATACAGTTTATGCAGAGAATTTAGGATCTGCAGCTGCTCCAACAGCAGGGCTACATTTCACAAAAGAACTTTTACAAAAAGTTCAAGATATGGGTGTTGAGATCGTTCACGTTACATTGGATGTAGGTTTGGGCACATTTAGACCAGTAAAAGAAGAAGATATAAAAGATCATAAGATGCACGTTGAAACTTATGAAATCACTAAAGATTCAGCAGATAAAATTAATAAGGCTGTAGATGAAGGACGTAGAATTATTTGCGTTGGAACTACATCCGTAAGAGTATTAGAATCGGTTGCAGATGATACAGGACACGTAAAGCCATTTAAAGGTGCTACAAATATATTTATTTTCCCAGGATACACATTCAAAGTGGTTAAAGGATTAATAACAAACTTCCATTTGCCAGAATCAACTTTAATTATGTTGGTTTCA
>CAMNMY010000104.1 GCA_946545105.1 uncultured Clostridia bacterium | reverse complement strand
TGTTACAACATCTGGCATTATGTCATAGTTCATATAAGCATAAAGCTTGCCAGATCTACCGTTGCCGGTTTGTACTTCGTCAATTATCATCAATATATCTTTTTCTT
Organism: uncultured Clostridia bacterium; assembly: GCA_946545105.1. Next base: position 3,978 of record CAMNMY010000104.1, on the reverse strand, counting down.
GGCACAAGTTATAAACTTGTTGAACAAAATCTTTATTAAGAGCAATAACTCCACCCTCACCTTGGATACATTCCATCATGATTGCAGAAACTGTATTGTTCTCAACTAAATCATATATTGATTGAATATTGTTTGCTTCTCCATATAAAAAACCTTCAACCACTGGAAAAAAGTCTTGATGGAATACATCTTGACCTGTTGCAGCTAAAGTAGCTAGTGTTCTTCCATGGAAACTATTTTTTAATGTAATGATTTTAGAATCTTTGATTCCCTTATCTTCAGCATATTTTCTTGCAGCTTTAATTGCACATTCATTTGCTTCAGCGCCAGAGTTACCAAAGAAAACTTTCTTAAATCCAGTTTTCTCACAAAGTAACTTTGCTAGTTCTGCGCAAGGTGTTGTGTAGTAAAGATTTGAAGCATGTTGAATCTTATTTAATTGAGCAATAACAGCATTTTTCCATTCATCATCTTGAATACCAAATGCTGTAACGCCAATACCTGATCCTAAATCGATATATTCTTTACCATTATTATCTTTGATAATAGAACCTTTACCTTCAACAAGGTTTAGTGGAAATCTATTATATGTATTTGCGACAAATTCGTTATCTATTTCAAAAATGTTCATTTTAGCCTCTAACCATTGTACCGGCACCTTCGTTTGTCAAAAGCTCCATCAATATAGCATGAGGAACACGTCCGTCCATGATAATAACTTTATGTACACCACTTTGAATACCAGTAATACAGCATTCAAGTTTTGGAATCATACCTCCAGAGATAATACCCTCTTTAGATAATTCTTCTGCTTCTTCAATTGTAATATCTGTAATTAGTGTTGATGGATCATTCTTATCTTTTAAGATACCAGCAACGTCTGTCATCATAATCAATCTTTCTGCTTTTAATGCACCAGCAATATGTGCAGCTGCTGTATCGCCGTTGATGTTATATGCATTACCTTGATCATCACAACCAATTGTTGAAACAACTGGAATATATCCACGAGATAATAAATCTTCAACTGGCTTAATGTTGATATTTGTAATTTCACCAACGAATCCTAACTTAGGATTTTTAATCTTGGCTTCAATAAGCTTTCCGTCCATACCAGAAATACCCATTGCCTTACCGCCCTTTACGTTGATAAGATTTACTAAAGATTTATTAATCTTTCCAGCAAGAACCATTTGAACAATATCAATAGTTTCTTTGTCTGTAACTCTTAACCCATCAACGAATTCTGCCTTCTTTCCTAGCTTGTCCATCATTTCTGAAATTTCAGGACCACCACCATGAACTAAAACAACTTTAACACCAATTAAATGAAGAAGAACAATATCTTCCATAACTTGTTCTTTTAATTGTTCGTTAACCATTGCGTTGCCACCATATTTGACAACAACAATCTTGCCTGAATACTTTTTGATATAAGGCAAGGCTTGAGTTAATACTTCTGCACGTTGTGCGTTACTAAAATTCTTATCTAACATATTTTCACCTATATTATGTACGGTAGTCGCCGTTGATTTTAACATAATCATATGTTAAGTCACATCCCCAAGCTGTTGAGAATGCATCGCCATCATTTAAATCTACAATGATTTCAATTTCATCTTCAAGAAGAATTTGCTTTGCAACATCTTCATCAAATGCTACACCAGCACCGGCTTTACATACTGCAATTTCTCCCTTTTTAGATTTAAATGAAACATCAATCTTATTAATATCTACTGAAGCACCAGAATATCCGATTGCACATAGAACTCTTCCCCAGTTAGCATCAGCACCAAACATAGCTGCTTTTAGAAGTGATGAGCAAATAACTGATTTAGCAACAATCTTAGCTGTTGGAATATTGTATGCATTATATACTTTACACTCCAAAAGTTTTGTTGCACCTTCACCATCACCAGCAATTTCTCTACACAATTGAACTGTAACTGTATTTAGAGCCTTCATAAACAACTTAAAGTTGTCATCATCTTTTGTAATTTCTTCATTTCCTGCTAAACCATTTGCCATAACAACAACCATATCGTTTGTTGATGTATCACCATCAATGCTTAGCATATTGAATGTATCTTGTATATCGCTCTTTAAAGCTTTTTGTAACATTTGAGAAGAGATAGCTACATCTGATGTAATGAATACAAGCATTGTTGCCATATTTGGATGAATCATACCACTTCCCTTTGCCATACCACCTAAGTGACATACCTTACCATCGATTTCAAATTCAACGGCAACTTGCTTTGATCTTGTATCTGTAGTCATGATAGCTTCAGATGCATTATTGTTTCCATCTTCAGATAATTCGCTAACTAATTGAGGAATTCCTTTTGCGATTGGTTCAATTGATAAAGGTAAACCAATTACACCAGTTGACGCTACAACTACATCAGTTTCTTTAACATCAAGGTTCTTAGATAATTCCTTTGCCATTTCCTTTGCAATTTCAATTCCGTTAGCATTGCAAGTATTTGCATTACCTGAATTACAAATAACAGCTTGTGCCTTACCATCTTGTAAGTGTTCTTTTGTTACATAAAGAGGTGCACCTTTTACTAGATTTGTAGTATATACTGCTGCAGCATTTGCTGGCACTTTACTATAAATCAAACCAAGATCTCTCTTTGTACGGCTCTTTCTAATTCCACAATGTATTCCTGATGCGCTATATCCTTTAGATGCGCAAACTCCTCCACTAATAATTTTCATTAGTTCGCTCCTTTAATATTTAACGATGTTGTTTCATCTAGACCCAACACTATATTCATGTTTTGTATTGCAGCGCCAGAGGCACCTTTTCCAAGATTATCAAATCTTGATACTAATAATATTCTATCCTCATTTCCTAAAACTGTGATACCCATATCATCAAAATTTGCATATTTGTTTGCAGAAATGAAGCCTTGTTCTGTTTCTTCATCATAATGTACAAGCTTTCCTGTGTATAAATTCTTGTAAACATCAATTATATCTTTGATATCGCCTTTCAAATCTTTTTTAAATACTGGAACAGTTACTTCCATGCCTTGTGCAAAGTCTGCTACGATTGGCATAAAGATTGGTGTTGTATTTAAAGAACAATATTTAACAATTTCTGGTAAGTGCTTATGCGATTGAGTTAATCCATATTGACGAGGTGCTTCTAAGTCAAAAGTCTTTTCGTTTTCATATTGATTAATCATCTTCTTTCCACCACCGCTATATCCTGTTAGAGATGTACATGTTAAAGCAACATCATTCTTTAAAAGTCCAGCATTTACAAGTGGATTAACTAAAGAAATAAAACCACTAGCATGGCAACCAGGATTTGCAATAAATTGAGAAGATGCAATCTTAGATTTAAAGTTATTAATCTCTGGGAATCCATAAGCAAATGCTTCATTTGTACGATGCGCTGTAGATGTATCAATAACTACAGTATGCTTATTTTCAACTAGTGATACTGATTCAACAGCCGCTGCATCTGGTAAGCATAAGAAAACAACATCGGCAGAATTAATTGCATCTTTTTTTGCAGATACATCTTTTCTCAACTCTTCATCAAGTTTGATTAATTCGATATCATTTCTTAAAGCTAGTCTATCTAAAATCTTTAAGCCTGTTGTTCCTGATGATCCATCTACGAAAACCTTTGTCATTTTTATACATCCTTTGTATTCACTATTTTGCATAAATAATTATCTAAATAAACCAAAAGTCATACTCTAAATAATCACTTACGAGCACATTTTATATATAATACAGGCATAGAGTCAATAAAAATTGAATAATATTGCAAAATGTATAAATATACGCATATACAAGAATATTTGCATAAAAATAGCAAGATGGTCTGTAAGCCGAGTTCTGTATTAGATGATCATCTGTCTAGACGTACTGTTGCCAATACGTTCAAGCGATTTAGCGGCTAGCAGGCTACTAATTGCCGCGTTCTCTTGCACCAAGTGGGGCTTACATGGCTCC
>CAMNMY010000103.1 GCA_946545105.1 uncultured Clostridia bacterium | reverse complement strand
TTGGATCTTGAATATAAACAAGTTCAAGTTGGCAAAAAGCAAGAAGGCAAAATCGCGTTAGTTGATTTTAAAGATTTTAGACCATATAAGATTGATTTGAAATTCTTTAAAGAAGCAAGAAAGAACTTCACAATCGATGAATGGATTGATGTAATCTTAGGTGCTATTGACTATAACGCAGAAGGCTTCAAAGAAGAAAACCAAAAGATTACAATGCTAACTAGATTATTACCATTTGTTGAAGAAAGATTAAATCTTATGGAATTAGCACCAAAGGGAACAGGTAAGAGTTATATCTTTTCTCAAATTTCAAAGAAAGGTTGGCTTGTATCTGGCGGTGTAATGACAAGAGCTAAGATGTTCTATGATATGAATAAACGTCAAGAAGGTCTTGTTTCATATTTTGATTATGTGGCACTTGATGAAATCTCTACAATTAAATTCCCAGATATCGATGAAATGCGTGGCGCAATGAAAGGATATTTGGAAGCAGGAACATATAATGTCGGTGTTAAGGCTGGTTCTGGAAAAGCTGGTGTTATCTTATTAGGTAACATTAGAGAAGAGAAAATGGATGTAGAAAACAATATGTTAGAAGAACTTCCACCTCTATTTGAAGATTCAGCTTTAATCGATAGATTCCACGGCTTTATAAAGGGCTGGGATGTTCCAAGAATGAATGAGGATATGAAAGTTAAAGATTGGGCTTTAAATACTGAATATTTCTCAGAGATTATGCATGCGCTAAGAGAAGATGTTATATCTAAAGCGTTAGTTGATGAACTTATAGAAGTTCCAAAAGATGCAGACACAAGAGATACAAAGGCAGTAAAGAGAATAGCTACTGCATATATGAAACTATTCTTCCCACATTGGGCATCAATTGATGATGTAAACAAGGAAGAATTTAAAAAATACTGCTTAGATAGAGCGGTAGAAATGAGAAAAATAATAAAGACACAATTAGGCATTATGGATACTGAATTTAAAAAGCGTCCAATGCAAGAATTTAAGTTGAAGGGAGAATAATGAAACTAAGCGCATTTCAATGTCCAGTATGTATGAGTACTCATTGTAAACAAGAAGGAGAAGTTATAACTTGTCTATCTTGTGGTAATGCTTATACAAAAAAGCAAGCAGACAGCCAAATGTTTATTGATTTGAGAATCGCAAATAGACATAGACAATTTGCAGAATTTGCTAAGGCAAAAGAAATATACAATGACATTATAAACAAATATGAAGATGAAGATTTATCTGCTGCATATTGGGGCTTATTGTTATGTGATCAAAATGTAATGCTTGAGATGGATAATCAAGGGCAATTATTCCCATCATTTTATAGAGTAAAAACTAATCCAATTGAGGATTCTCAAGCATACAAACGCTTGATGAAATATGTTAAAGCTAATTCTCAAGAAAAATTAGATGATTATGAACAAAGAATAAATATTATTGAAAACGCAAGAGAAAAGGCTGTTGTAATATCACAATCATCAAAACCTTATGATGTATTCATTTGTTTTAAGAAAACACAACTTGATTCAGATATGGTTACATCAGATTATGATGTTGCAAATGAAATCTATAATGAACTATCTTCAAAGTATAAAATCTTCTATAGTGAGAAGTCTTTAAGAAATGTAAGAGTTAGAGATTTTGAACCAAATATTTATTATGGTTTATATACTGCAAAAGTAATGCTTTTAATTTGCTCTAAAAAAGAGTTCTTAGAATCTCATTGGATGAAGAATGAATGGCAAAGATTCTGCGCACTAAATAAAGATACAGAAGAGTATAAGAGCATCATTCCAATCTTTATAGATGATTTTGATGAATCAGATCTTCCAGATGAACTTGCACATAAGCAAGGTCTAAAATATGGTATTTCTTTAATTGCAGATATTGATAAGACTTTAAATAAGATTATTCATCCAATTGATATCAATGATGAACAACAAAGACAAATTAATTTATTGATAGAAAATCAAAAGAGAATACTTGAGGCTTGGTCAACAAAAGAGAGTGCAGCTATTGAATATGCTGTAAATAATGGAACCAACGTTTCGTTGTCTCCTCAAGAAGAAAAGATGAGATCACTTTTAAAACTTGCAAAAGTTAATATTGAAGACTTAGGCAATTTCGATGAGGCTGCAAAGCAAGTTCAAAAAGCACAAGAGTTAGATGCGGAAAACCATGTAACTTGGTATTACAAATTATTAATTGATTTTAAAGCACAATCACTTCAAGAATTGATTATGCATGATAACTATAAAGATAGCGTTAATTATAGATTGTTTGTTAAGTATGCAACTAAAGCTGGAAGAATTGAAGACATAAATACGGTTGAACAGGAAAGAGAAAACTATTTGCGTGCTATGGCAGATAAAGTAAACGAACTTCTTGAAGCGCTTGAAGAAAATCCAAATCCGATAGATGAAGATTTAGCAAAAATAAAGATGGTTTATGAATCACTTCCAAAAGATGCTTATCAATATGTGGGTGCAATAAAAGATATTATTCCTGCTGCTAGAAAAAAGATGAAAGATAATAAGGTTAATAATTTTAATGCGCGCGTAAATCTAGTTAATAATAAAGAGCATCCAAATTTGGACGATATTTCGAAGATTGAGGAAGAATACAAGTCTTTGAGCGATGAAGAGAAAGGAATGGCTGGAGAGGGCTATAAACAAGTCATAAACGAAGCTTCAAATAAAATGAAACAAGGCAGAGTTCAAAGAATTCAACAAGCATTAATAAATATTGATAATTTAGATATACCAACAAGAGAAGATTTAATTCATGTTGAAAAGATGTATAACGAATTAGAAGATTCTTTAAAAGTTCAAGTTTTGGATTATAAAGAAATAATGGTTCGTGCATATGATAAAAAGTATAGAAATGATGCAAAGACATTGTCTAAATATCTAACAAAACTTCCAACAGAGAAAGTTCCATCAAGAGATATTTATATAAAACTTGAGAATAGATATAAGGCATTGCCAAAGAAATATAGAATGCAAATACAAAACATCCAATTATTGGATGACTATTATGAGAGATTGATCGAGCTAGAAGGTGGAACAGTACAAAGAGTTCAACCTCAAGCTAAAAAAGTAGAAGTTAAAAAAGAACAGGAGACAGCTAAAAAGAAAAAGCGCTGGTTGTGGTAGAGTATGAAGTGTATTTTTTGTGGTTCATTAGATAGTAAAGTTATTGATAGTAGAATGAGCGAGGATGGAACATCTATTAGAAGAAGACGTGAGTGTAATGCTTGCGGAAAGCGTTTTACTACATACGAAACAATTGAATTGACGCCAATTATGGTTGTTAAAAAGAATGGTGAACGTCAAGAATATTCTAGAAACAAACTAAAGCAGGGTATTTTAAATGCTTGTGCAAAGCGTCCTGTATCTATGGATACAATTGATAAATTAGTTTTAGAAGTAGAAAAGAAAATTAACAATTCTTTAGACCAAGAAATTAAATCATCACAAATTGGTGAATATGTTATGGAAGGGTTAAAAGATATTGATGATGTTGCATATATCAGATTCGCTGCTGTGTATAGAGAATTTAAAGATATTAATAGCTGGCTAAGCGAAATAAAAGATTTGGTAAAAGAGAAGAAATAATGAAAAAAGCAAAGCTTTTAATACTAACTATACTTATATTGACGGTAATTATAATACTGCCATTAACGTCATGTAAGAAAAAGAGCAATACTCCAGATCCTATAAATCCGGTTGTTGCTCCCGCATATGAATTTGTTGATGGTTCAACCGTATATATAAAAATGGGTAGATATCCACAAAGCTTAGAAACAGAAATCTCAATTGATGATATTAAAGCAAGTGGTTCATATAATGAATCAACAGGGTACTATAAGTACAACGATAAAGAATATAAGATTATTACTGCAAATCCTTGTACACAAGATATAGCTCCAACTTTTTCAAATGGGGAAGTTGTAGTAAAGGGAAAGGAATATGCTTTTGTTGTAGAACCAATTGTTTGGAAGATTATTAATAAGTCATTAAAAGAAGAGTATTATTTAGCTTATTCAAATTGCATTTTAGATACAACAATTTATCAATACCAATCAAAGATTGGTAGTAC
>CAMNMY010000102.1 GCA_946545105.1 uncultured Clostridia bacterium | reverse complement strand
CTGGAGGATCTACGAAAAAGGTTAATGACATAATAGAGACTGTTAATCATTTTAAGTGTATTGATATTGTTATCGATTTGGCAAAAGCAAAACTAACAGAATCGATGATTAAGCAATTGCATTATGTATTGAAAGCAAACACGACAGATTCTAGAAATAATTGGTTTAAAGTTGGCGATTATAAAAAGTTGCCGAACGAAGTAGGGGGAAATTTTACGACTGCTCCAGAAAACGTTAAAGAAGCAATGAAAAAACTTATAGGCGACTATAATACAAAAGAAAAGATTAATATTGAAGACATAATTGAATTTCATAAAGAATTCGAAAGAATACATCCATTTCAAGACGGGAATGGAAGAGTAGGTAGACTAATTATGCTAAAAGAATGTTTAAAGTATAATTATGTGCCAATTATAATACTAGACGATTTTAAAAACTTGTACTATAACGGTTTACAACAATGGGACAACGAGAGAGGATATTTAATAGAAACATGTTTACATGGGCAAGATCTAATGAAAAAGTTGTTAGATAAATATAATATAAAATATTGATACTGAGGACAAGATGATAAGTAAAATTAAGAACATTTGGGAAAAGTATAATCTAGGGTTTTATGGTTATGTATTAGGTTCTTTTATAATGGGGACAATACATTTGGTTATGCTTTGCATGTCATTTTCATGGCTTGTTTTCAACTATATGTTGTTTTGTTATATTATGATGGCTATTAGATTGGTAATTTGGTATGCAGACAAAAAAGGTGAAACAAAAAAGATATATCTAATAGGTGCCATATCTTTATTTATAATACTTATCCCATTGACCGTATCATTAATAAAAACAATTCTCGATAGAGAATATAAGCCTTTTATATTTGAATGGTTAATATATGCATACGCTTTATTTGCTTTTACAAAACTAATCGTAGGAATTGTTAAATTAGTAAAGGCGCGTGATATAGGTGATTCTATTGTAATATTATGCTGGTTTAATATAGTAGATGCATTATTCACAATGTTTATGTTGGAGTTCACAATGATAAGAACTTTTAACGAAGTAGGAGATAACTCATTATTAATTATAGAATATGTGTTCCAAGCATTTATTATTGCATTAACAGCATTTATAACAATACTGTTTTTTGTGCGACATTTGCGTTCAAGAAATAAGATAGAGAAATAAAAAGAGACCACCAATTAGGTGGCCTCAGTGTTTTAATTAATCTTACTTAAGGTTGAACTTTAGCCCAAGTTAGGTTTGTATTTCCTTTATTTGCAACAAGAGCTTCAAATTCGGCTTGAGTTCCAGAATAATGTATAGCAGTAATATTACATTGACCAAATGCATAACTTCCAAGAGGCTCAACAATCGCGCTATTTAATGTAATTGTTTGAACGCTTGAATAAATGAATGCTCTTGACTCAATTGTTGTTGCACTAGACAAATTAGCAGTTGTTAGGCTGCAGCCTAAGAAAGCTTTGCTTCTAATTGTTTCAACATTAGATAAATCAAATATTACAAGAGTTACACAGCCCTCAAAAGCGCTAGCTTTGATTTCTGTTATAAATGGAGCATTAATAGATTCTATTACATCATTTTCCATAAATGCTTCTTCACCAATTGTAGTAACATTTGTACCATTCCACATTCTTGGAATAATAACATTTGCATATGTTCCTTCGTAACCAGTTACTGTGTCATCAACGATAGTTAATCCAGTAGTTTTTACTAAAGCATATACTTTTGTAATTGTGCTGCCTGTTGTGTCAGAATATGAAGTAATTGGAGAAGTTGGTGTTACGGATGTATCATAGATGTTTTCTTTATACCAACCAGCAAAATCATATTGAGCATTTGATAAAGTAGTTAGAGTAGCCGCTTCTTCAACGTTAAATGTAAATTCAGCAACCTTAGTATTTCCAATATAGCCATGTACATAGTATGGAGTTAGGCTCCATTTTGCATAAATTGTCGTATCCTCTTCAATCTTAACATTAGATGCACTTGTTATTAAATCTTGATCAGCATATGAATTGTTTAGATACCAACCTTCAAATGTATATCCATGAACAGAAGGAACATCTAAAGTACCATATGTTCCATCATATGTAACTTCCTTTGATGGATTTGCAATAGTAGTATTTGGCTTATTTCCAACATCATATGTGATAGTGTATTTATTAGCTTCAAATACGGCTTCTACAGTAATGTCAGCATAAACATTAGCATCTTTGATAGATGTAATTGTTGTATTGCCATATTTCCAACCCTTTAGTGTATAACCAGTCTTTGTAGAATCTCCTGCTACCTTTAAGACTAAAGCTTCATCTGCTGTTTCTATTGTGAATTCTTTGATATTTGTTGTAGCGCTACCACCATGTAATGTGTAGTTAACATGATATACAACAGGTGTCCAAGTAGCAATAAAGGTTTTGTTTTCAGTTCCCATTGTAGGAGGGATGCTCTCGTTCCATCCAGCAAAATCATAATGATCTCTTGTTGGAGCTTGAGGAGCAGTTATGGCTAATCCATAGCCAACTTCAATTTCAGCATATGCTTCTTCATCTGTAGCTAATTTCTTGAACGTATAAGTATGATTGATAGGTGTCTTTGTATATCCAGCGTAGAAGTCAACGTCGTCAAGAATTGTTATAGTTCCAGTGATAGGTGTTCCTTCACATAGGGCATTGTCGTACCAACCATTGAATGTATATGTGTACATATTAACATCATCAGCTTTTGTTGGAGTGTCAATATTGCTAATTGCAATTTCGCTTTCATATTCGACCGTGTTAGTTTCAAATACATCAGAACCATTATAGAATTTATATGTATAGCTATTAATTGTTTGATTGAATGTTGCAATATATATCACATCAGCAACAAGTTCTTGGTTATCTACATATGCTACGCCATCAAGAGTTTCCCAACCTGCAAATGTATAAGTATATTTAGCAGTGCCAACTTTAGATGGATTAGTTACTGGTTTAGCAACAATAAAGCCATAATCTTCTTTAGATTCTAGAACAACAGTTTCTCCATCATCCATGTAGAATGTATATGTATATTGATTAACTGTTTCGTTATATTGAGCATAGAAATCAATATCTCCAGAAATCTTCATTCCAGCGACAAAGATTGTATCTGTTGGCTCAGCATACCAACCACTAAATGTATATGTATATTGTGCTGTTGCATCCTTAGAAGGATCAACAGGGGCAACAATAACAGCATCATAATTAATTGTATTTGTTTTTACTTCTTGAGTGCCGTTATAGAATCTATATGTATATGTTCTTATTTGTTCTGAGTATTGTGCTGTGTATGTAGTAGATTTTGTAACGACATCGCTTGTGTTATTCCATCCACTGAATGTATATACAGTAGAAACAGTAGGTGCTTTAGTTGCTTGCTTATTAGCAGCTAACAAATCAGCCTCTGGATGTAATACTTCGCCATAGTGATATGTCGCAACAACAGGTTCCTCGCCATTATCTAGATTCCATGTGATTGTGTATGGAATATATGTGGCAGTGAACTTTTCTTTTAATGTTATAGTAGCATCCTTAGGTATGTTCAAATCAGCTTTTGTAGATTCTGTTAATTTTGTTTGAACGCCAGCCTTATCATAATACCAACCATCAAATGTATAAGAATATGTTTCATCAGAATCCTTTGTGCGAACGATTCCCATAATTAAATCATATAAATCATCTATTTCGCCTACATAATATGTATCAGCAGCCAATGTATCGCCATTTTCTAATAACAATACATAATTAGATTTATCACTATCATCTTCATACTTAGCAACAACAATAGTAGGGCCGACAACAGTATAGCTATTAGAGTTTTGAAAGATATTACCAATAGACCAACCTTTGAATGAGAATACTCTATTGTGTCCTGAAACTTCTGCTTCATATGTATCATCTACAGATGAACGTCCAGCATTTAAATCAATTTCAGTGCCATATTCAACTTCTGTAGAATAAACAGTTGTTCCATCCTTATCTTCCCAACTTACGGTGTAAGAACGAATTTGCGCATTAAATAATGCAACGATTGTCATATCTTTTGTTACGGTTTCAGGAGTAATGTTTGTATCCTTAATTACCCATTTATCAAA
>CAMNMY010000101.1 GCA_946545105.1 uncultured Clostridia bacterium | reverse complement strand
CATGTCAGGGCTTGATCGCAGCAGCATTAAGCAGATTGTTTGATGTGCCACGAGGTAGCTTTAGCGGAGTTAACTACTCTTGTTCCACTTGGGTATATAATGTCGAAGAAGGATGCACAGTTTTTCGAAGAAATAAAAAATTGACGCCGAAGCGCCAATTTTTTTTGTTAATTTCCTGTTAGGTCTAATACACCACTCAAATCTTTACCTCGAACCTCTATAAGTTCTATTGGTGTTAAAAGTAATTCTTCTTCATCGTATTCTTTTGAATATACATATGATATTTTAGCCTTCACGTGCATTGTTGTTCTATCTTTGATAGTTTGACCCAAATCGCCATCTACTAAGAATCCATACAATTGAATATCGTTTGCACAGCAGTTCATAATAAATCTTCCTGCAATGAATTGATGCTTATCCAAAATCTTGCTCTTTACTGCTACGCAGTCGAAATCTAGAATCTTTCCTTCATATCTTTCTCTATGCTCAAAAGTATCAATATAGAATGTAGGATAATCTTCATCCTTTAGGACAATAGTATCCCCTTCCCAGTCATATGGCATCTTCTCTTCAAAAGCAGGATGTCCATTGAAATCTTTATCGGCAATCATAAACATAGCCTTATTTGAAGCCAATTTTAAAGCGTTTTCGTATGGCTTAATAAAGTCATCGCTTATAGCTTTTGTAAAACAAACAACCGAGCTACGCTTAATCATATCAACAACCATTTGTCTCATATTGTTGAAATATTCCGGGAATGTTTGTGCGTCGATTAAAGTCATAAATTGAGCAACTTGCAAAATTCTTGGCAATTGAATTTTTGTTAAATCCCACATTCCATTTAATTCCACAATTACTCTATCTGGATTAGATTCTTTAATATAATCACCAATCTTACTAAAAGTAAATTCATCTTGAGATTCAAAATACTTAACTGTTGTTAGAGTATCTTTTAAAAATTTTTCATCATATTCTACTTCACCTTGTTCGCAAACAAGTAATAGCGATCTAACATTATAATCTGTTGAATCATTTTTAATAGTATCAATAATGAAAGATGACTTACCAGAATCTAGAAATCCATCAATAAAAAATACTGGTATTCTTTGTCTTTGTTCCATATTATGCCTTCTTTAGGAATAAATCCTTAATTTTCTCTTCATCAATTTTTGATCCAATTACAACAGCTCTACCTGTATAGTCTGGATCTCCTAATCTAATTTCATAATCACCAGCTACTAAATCGAAATAGTACCACTTATCATTATCAGCAGCTTTTAAAATTCCTTTTGATCTTAAAATGATACCAATTCCTGCATTTTCATCACATAAAACATCTAAGATGCTTTCAAGTTCTTGCTTTGTATAAGATTTAGCTGTTTCCATTCCACAAGATTCAAAAATCTCATCTGCATCATGTCCATGGTGATGGTGATGATGGTGTTCATGATCGTGATCATGATGGCAACATTCATGCTCGTGATGATGTTCGTGCTCATCTTCATCATCATCGTCGTCATCGTCGTCATGATGATGGTGGTGATGACAGCATTCTTCTCCATCTTCATGATGATGGTGGTGCTCATGTTCTTCATCGTCGTCATCGTCATCGTCGTCATCATCGTGGTGATGGTGATGGCAACAACATTCCTCTCCATCTTCGTGATGGTGATGGTGATGATGCTCATGTTCGCCTTCTTCGTGTTCTTTCTTTAGTTGTTCAAGTAGTTCTTCTCTTAATGAAGCCTTCTCTTCTAGGAATGCAACTATCTTATCTCCATCTAACGCAGAGATAGCTGTTGTGATAATGTTTGCATTTGGATTTACTGCCTTAATGCAATCTACAGCTTCTTGAAGTTTATCATCATTTACCTTATCTACTTTACCTACAACAATAGTGTCGGCAGCTTTAACTTGGTTGTTGAAGAACTCGCCAAAGTTCTTTAAATAGATTTTAGTCTTTGAAGCATCAACAACAGTTGCTAAGATATTAATTTCTAAATCTAAGCCATTAACTTTGTTAATAGCACCAATAATATCTGACAATTTACCTACACCAGATGGTTCGATAATAATTCTATCTGGTGAAAACTTTTCAACTAACTCTTTAATAGAAGATTCAAAATCTCCAACTAGTGAACAGCAAATACATCCAGCGTTAATTTCTTTAATTTGAACGCCAGAGTCTTTTAAAAATGCTCCATCAATACCGATTTCGCCAAATTCGTTTTCAATAATAACTATTTTTTCTTGTTTAAATTTCTTTGATTCAAACAATTTCTTAATTAATGTAGTTTTACCTGCACCTAAGAATCCTGATATTACATCAATCTTGATCATTTTGTGCCTCCTTACTTTCTTTATATTCTCTTTTCAATAATTTTTCTAATTTAGGTATAAATGCTTCATATGTAAAACATCTATCTAATATAATACTCCATCCTGTAATAATTGGCGCATTAATTATTGTAGTTACAATAGTACCAAGTCCTAAATGATGATAACTTGCTTTATATATTGTAGCCCAATCAAAATCTTTTGGATTAAACAATGTAAATGCTAATACACAAGAGACTAAAAGGCAAGTTATATCAAAGCCCCACTTTGTTTTTCCAATAGTAAAACGATACTTATCTGCAATTTCTGCGACACATAATTCGTATACAGTCAACGGTAAATATGTCTTAAAGAAGCATGCAACGCCAAGCGCTGTTATTACATCTCCGACAATAAGCATAATCCATTGTTGGTAAACCTGAGGAAATGCAACATCTTTAAATATTAATAACCATAAATCTAATACATATCCATATATAATAGCAGTTAAGAATGCTAGTAAGAATCGCCAATTCAATCTTTGTACAATAATACAAAGTACAATCAATAACACCCCTTCAAAGAGATATTCAACCATTCCTACTGAAAAACCACTCCATAATGACTTTACTGCATCGTAAATAATGAAAGGTGGCGCAGCAATCATAGATACGCCCAAATCTGCTTTAGAACAAATGCAAACTCCGAGCGCAACAAATATTACGCCCAAAAGCCACATTAATTCGTTTGACTTATGAATTTTCTTCATTAATCTTCGTATTTAACGATTTCAACTCCAGCTTCTTTAAATAATTCCAAAGAGAAATCATCTGGATATCCGTTCTTATATACGACCTTTTTGATACCTGAGTTGATAATTAATCTTGCACAAATAGTACAAGGTTGATGTGTACAATATAGTGTTGCTCCATCGATAGCAAGTCCCAATTTAGCTGCTTGGCAAATTGCATTTTGCTCAGCATGAACCGCATAACAAATTTCTTGGCATGTACCAGATGCGATGTTACGCTCAATTCTTATACACTTTTCTCTATCTTTACAAGAAGAAACACCAGATGGGGCTCCATTGTAACCTGTAGTTAGGATTCTCTTATCCTTTACGATAATTGCACCTACTTGTCTTCTAATACAAGATGACCATGTTGAAACTAATTCTGTCATCTCCATAAATCTTTTGTCCCATTTATTCATATGTACACCTCACGTCTTTACGAGTTGATTATATCACATTTTCTCTAATATGCTATGCATATTTAATGAATTTGCTATACTATAAAATTACCAATCGCCTTTCCTTCGCGCTTAAATAAGTTTGTGCCGAGAAAATTTGATAGAACATCTCTTGACCAATTGTTTTCCTGTGTTTTTTGGACAAAGAACAAAGCTTCGTTAGCATTTTTACATTTATCAATAATGCACCTATAATGTCCCCACGGAATTGAATACAATTGTGCCACAAGTTGTGGCATTATTTCTATAGCATCTTTATACAAAAGTATAAAAATTCTCTATATAACGTTAGTTTCTATGAGATAATCCCGAGATGTATTGCAAACTAAACCCCTTTGACCTAGTTACTCATATACACGCTATTTCAACAATTACTCCAACTAATACCCAACTATTTGAGAATAAAAAACGTCCCTGACTTTTACATCAGAGACGTTCATGTTTGATAAATCATAATTGCCTTCAATATGGAAATTCTGGAGATATACAAAAATGTATATTGTTGCTACATAAAATATCTTTTATTCTTTTAATTTCAACTGCCATTCCTTTTAAAATGATATCACCTTT
>CAMNMY010000100.1 GCA_946545105.1 uncultured Clostridia bacterium | reverse complement strand
AAACGTAACTGGTTTAACTATTACAACATTTGGCGTAGGCTTCAATAGTTTCTATATGTCAGAGATTGATTTGACAGGTATGACAGCAGCTGCCAGATATTTTAATAAGGGTATTATGCCACTTGGACAAAACTGGTTCGGAGATTTATTCTTATCATATGGCTTATTAGTGTATTTAGCTATTTTTGTGTCTATTATTATTGCTATAGTTATCAAGAAAACAAGAACAGGTTTGTATTTAAGAGCAGTTGGTGAAAGCCCAGCAACGGCAGATGCTGTAGGCATAAGTGTTACAAAATATAGATATGTAGCGACAGTTTTAGGTTCAGCTATTGCAGCACTTGGTGGTGTATTTTTTATTATGGATTACCTTGGTGGCGCTATCGAATATAGTATAGATGCATTTGGATGGATGGCTGTAGCATTGGTTATCTTCACAATTTGGAGAGCCGATTTAGGTATTATAGGCGCTATCGTATTTGGTGCTTTATATATTGCTCCAAACTACTTGGGATTAAGCTTTAGTGGAATGCAATTATTTAAACTTGTTCCATATGTTGTAACATTAATTATTCTTATCATTACAAGTTTAATTAACAAGCGTGAAACTCAACCGCCAACAGCTTTAGGTGTTAACTACTTCAGAGAAGATAGATAGTAGTTTTAAATGTTAAATACGAGGGAGCATGAAAGTGCTCCCTTATTTTTATTATCTTAAGATAAAATTATCAAAAGTCCTAATAATAGGACAGCAAATAAAATAATTGTTTACATTTCTACGCTAGTGGTGTTATCCTATAGTCGCATAGGGAAATAAAATATCATGGAGAGGAATGTATGGAGAACATTTTATTTAAATCAGCAAAGATAGGCGAGATTGATCAAAAAGGTCAAGAGTCTATTGCTTGGAGTTATGATGCAGTGGCTTCTATCAACTTTGAAGTTGATGGAAATAAACCTATGTGGCTTAGTGTTTATCAAAAGAACAATATGCCAGGATTTTATTTGTCAGACGTAGACATTTTTGACAAATTATTACAAGTAAGACAAAATCCAAATTTAATGCAGTTCCGTATTTTGTATTTTGCAGGATTCAAAGTAGACATATACGAATCAATTTATCCTGCCTTATATAGATTCTTAGAATCTCAATATTCAATGCTTATCCGTTTGTTGTGTTATATGGTGCGTGAAGATATTAAAGTGGTATCTCAATTTGCGGCAGCAAATAGTGGTAAGTATCTATGCGATATAGATATCCCTACTACAGATTATGAAGAATTGTATTTTAAAGGAGGATTCTAATATGAAAGAAAACAAAATAATTGTCCCAGAACTAAATGAAGAGACAATCAAATCAAAAATCTACGAAATTCGTGGGCAAAAGGTTATGTTAGATTTTGAACTAGCAGAAATCTATGGTTATTCAACAAAAGCGTTTAATCAGCAAGTGAAGAATAATATTGAAAAATTTGATAATGATTTTCGATTTCAATTAACCAAAGAAGAAATGAGCCAAATCTTGAAGTCAAAAAAATTGACATCAAGTTGGGGAGGAATTCGAAAACTCCCATACGCATTTATAGAGCAAGGTATTTATATGCTAATGATGGTATTAAAAGGGGAATTGGCAATGAAACAAAGCACTGCTTTGATCGATACGTTTAAAAGAATGCATGATTACATTAATAGCAATTCATTAATTGGCGTTAACGAAGTAATCAAATTGACTAACATTGTTAATGAGCATTCTTTAGAACTAAGTGATATAGAATCCAAGCTTAGTTTGGTTATGGAGAACTTTATAGATCCATCTAAATAAACACTTTCTAATATTAGATGGAGAAAAGATAGAAGCACCTCAATCATATCATACATTCATAGATGAAATTATTGCGCTAATAAATAGTCAGTATATCTTTAATTACGCGCGCATATATGATACAATAAACAACAAAGAGGTATATTTATGAATTTAAAGACAAAGATTGTTAATTCAATTTCTAAACTAATTGCTAAAATATCTGGTGGTGTTGCGCAAGATGAATCCGCTGGATTTATGGAAGGAAAAATAACAGAAGGGATGCCAGAGTTGATTCGTGCCGCAGCAGCAGAAGGTGCAGTGCTTCTAAAGAACGATGGCGTTTTACCATATTCAAAAGAAAAGGTTATATCAGTATTTGGAAGAGTTCAATATGATTATTTTGCAACAGGATATGGTTCAGGTGGTGATGTTAGAAAACCATATGTTGTTAATTTGATCGATGGACTTAAAGCTTGTGAAGAATTAAATGTTAATGATGAATTAGCTGAGATATATAAAGCATGGGCTACAAAGAATGTTATTGACCATGGATATTGGGCACATTGGCCAAGATCATATCCAGAAATGCCTTTAACAGAAGAAATAGTTGACGATGCAAGAGCTAAATCTGAAGAGGCTATTGTAGTTCTTGGTAGATCTGCTGGAGAAGATAGAGAAAACGCTTTAGAGAAAGGAAGCTATTATCTAACTGATGAAGAACATGATATGATTTCAAAGATTGCCTCAAAGTTTGATAGCATCACATTGTTGTTAAATATTGGTAGCGTTATTGATATGAGTTTTGTTGAAGAATTCAAAGATAAGATTAAAGCTATTATGATTGTATGGCAAGGCGGTATGGAATCAGGTAATGCTATAGCCGATTTATTATCTGGAAAAGTTAGCCCATCTGGTAGATTGGCAGATACTATTGCAAAGTCATATGAAGATTACCCATGTGCTAATTGTTTTGGAGCAAAAGAATATAACAACTATGTAGAAGATATATACGTTGGATATAGATATTTTGAAACATTTAAAAAGGATAAGGTTGAATATCCATTTGGATATGGCTTGTCTTACTCAAAATTCAGTCAAGAAATAGAAATTGTAGAAGAACACGAGTCTTCTTTAAGATTCAGCATAAAAGTTAAAAATATAGGCAATTTCAAAGCCAAAGACGTGGTTCAAGTTTATCTACAAAAGCCAAACGCGCCAATAGATAATCCATATAGACAATTGGTTGGTTTTGCAAAGACAAAAGAATTAGCACCAAACGAAGTTGAAACAGTATCTATTGAAGTTCCATATGATTTAATGACAATGTATGATGAAATTGGTTTGACCGGTTTTAAATCATCTTATGTTATAGAAAAAGGAGATTATATCTTCAGTATTGGTGAAAATGTAAGAGATGCAAAAGATGCTTACAAGATTACAAAGAAAGCAGATGAATGTGTTCAAACACTATCTGAAGTAATGGCTCCAAAATATGCTTTTAATAGAATTAAAAACAATAACGGAAAAGTAGAGATGGTACCTGTGAATACAGTTACTATAAACTTAAGAGGTTTAATCGATTCTAGAAAGCCTGAAGATATCCCATTATCTGGAGATAGAGGCTTTAAATTAAAAGATGTAAAAGACGGCAAGGTTTCAATGGAAGATTTCGTTGCTCAATTGTCTATTGATGAATTGGAAGCAATCACTCGTGGTGATTATACAATGGATTCACCTTTAGGTGCCCCAGGAAATGCTGGAGCAATCGGTGGCGTATTACCATCATTAAGAGAAAAAGGAATTCCAGCAATTATTACAACGGACGGCCCATCAGGTATTAGATTGTATACATCATGCTCATTAATCCCAATTGGAACATTACTAGCTTGTACATTCAATACACCATTGGTTACTGAACTTCATAAGAAGTTAGGTTGGGAAATGGTAGATAGAGGTTCAGATATATTATTATCTCCAGGTATGAATATTCATAGATCTCCACTATGCGGAAGAAACTTTGAATATTTCTCAGAAGATCCATTCTTAACAGGTAAGATGGCAGCTTCTGTTACAAATGGTATTCAATCTCAAGGTGTAGGAACATGTCCAAAACACTTTGCATGTAATAACCAAGAAACAAAGAGAACGACCACGGACTCAAGATTGTCTCAAAGAGCGTTGAGAGAGATTTACTTGAAGGGATTTGAGATTTGTATAAAAGAATCAAATCCTAGGTCAATTATGACGTCATATAACAAGATTAATGGAGTATGGAACCATTATAACTTTGAATTATGCGATACTGTTCTAAGATGCGAATGGAAATACAAAGGATTGGTTATGACAGATTGGTGGATGCA